>CAYZJQ010000138.1:0-6368 GCA_964478805.1 uncultured Halobacteriales archaeon
CGTCGCCGCGGAGTACGCCGGGACCGTCAGTCGATTCGACGCGTGAACGGGCGCACGAGCGTGACCGGATCAGGGGAGTGCTCCCCGAACATTGACATGGATTGACACTGACAGCCGGGCGTGCGCCCTCCACTCGTCGTGCTACTGGTAGCCGTACTCGTCACGGCCGGCTGTGTCGGCCCGCTCGGGGCGTCGCGGCCCCCCAGCGACCAGCAGGCCGTCGAGACGCTGAACCGAACCGACCGCGCCCTCGAGGCCGTCACGACCTACCGTGTCCGGACCAACGGTACTGCGACGCTGTCGGCCGGCGACCGCGAGGAGACCCAGACGCTCACTACCCGCACCCGTGTCAACGTGACTGCTCGGCAGGTGAACAGTACGGGGCGACAGAGCGACCCGTATCTTCAGGGGACCGGCGAGCGCCGCGCGTACGTCACCGGCTACACCGCCTATACGGAGTGTAAACTGACCGGCTGGGGCCAGCGCAATCTCTCGGAGTCGCGCCCCTGGGTCGCGTACACGCCGCTCGGCTCGCAGCTGGCCGTCTTCGACCAGACGCCGGTGTACTGGCGGGGGACACAGCAGCTCGACGGTCGCGAAACGGCCGTCATCCGCGCCCACCCGACCGGTGAGGAGTTCGACGCCGCCGCTGGGCCGTGGTCGATTGCGGTCGACCCGGACGACGCCATCCTCCGGAACGCGACGCTGACGCTGTGGGTCGACACCGAGACGTGGCGCCCCCGGCAGCTGCGCCACGAGACGGTCTGGCGTAACGGCGGCACGGTGCGGCTGAACGCGACCGTGCGGTTCACGGACTACAATGAGCCCACGCCCGTCACGCGGCCGTCGTTCAGGGAGGACGCGGTCCGACCGGACGGCTGTTGACTGCAGTGTGGCTGCACATTACTCACTCCTGGCGTGGGTGGGGTCCGCCAGCCAGCTCACAGCTGCGGCTCTGACGGTAAGGAGCCCGAGAAGTGAGACGTTGTCTTACCGAAGGTCCGGTACGACCGGTGCGCCGACGGGCTCGGGCGGCCGGCGGCCGCCCTTTCCATCGGTGATCACTGTTGGCTTGGCTTCGGTCGTTTCGGTCGGCATCTTTGGCACCAGTGGTGCCTCCATCCCGTCCATACACCTGCATTGAGGGGCACTGGTATATACTTAATGGATGTTCATGATGTTGCCAACGCCGAGTGTATCGCCGGGCCGGCGGTGGTTTTTGTGTCTTGGCCCCCTATGAACGGTAATGACGACAGGCGACGGTGGCCGTCCGACAGCGGTCATCGACGACGCCGGTGACACCGCCAGCGCGGAGCCGGCCGATACAGCCAGCGACGCCGCCTCGGGAGGCGTCTCCGGGGCGATGACCGCTGCAGACCCCATGGCGCGGGAGGTGGCTGTCGCCGTCGAGGGGGTGACGAAACGCTTTGGAAGCGGCGCATCGGCCGTCACGGCCGTCGACGACGTGTCACTGGAGATCGAAGCCGGCTCGGTCGTCGGCCTGCTCGGCCCGAACGGTGCCGGCAAGACGACGCTCATCAAGTGTATCCTCGGGATGGTGCTACCCGACGCGGGACAGGTGCGCGTAGGCGGCCACGACGTCCAGACGGCTCCTCGCAAGGCGTACGCGGCCGTCGACGCGATGCTCGAGGGAGCTCGCAACGACTACTGGCGGCTGACAGTCCGGGAGAACCTGCGGTACTTTGCGACGATCGGCGGGATCGACCCCGACTCGGTCGCTGCCCGCCACGACCGGCTGCTCGACCGACTCGACCTCACCGAGAAGGCGGACGTAGCCGTCCGCAAGCTCTCTCGAGGGATGAAACAGAAAGTGTCGCTGGCGAGCGTGCTGGCCAGCGGCGCCGAGGTCGTCTTTCTCGACGAGCCGACACTTGGGCTTGACGTCGAGAGCTCGCGAACGCTCCAGCGTGAACTCCGCCGGCTCGCCGAGGAGGAGGGGCTCACCGTCGTTCTCTCGAGTCACAACATGGACGTCGTCGAGACGGTGTGTGACCGCGTGCTCATCATGTCCGACGGGCGCATCATCGCCGACGACAGCGTCGAGGCACTGTTGCGCGGCGACGGCCACCACCGGTTCCGGCTGACGAGCCGCGAGTTCGATGCCGACCGGCTGGCTGCAATCCGTGAGACGGTCACCGTCACCGACGTGGACCGCCGCCCTGACGGCGCCACCCGGATCGAGGTCCACGTCGACAGTGAGGGGCTGTACGCACTGATGGCGCTGTTGCGGGCTGAGGGCGTGACGCTCGATGAGGTGACGACGGTCGACCGCGACCTCGAGGGGGTGTTCGTCTCACTCACTGACGACGCCGCGACGCCAACCGCTGACGGGGAGGGGCGGCGATGACGGCCGGGTCGGCCGCCGTCGACGGCCCCGACGATGAGGCGAGGCCCCCCCAGCCGGCCGGCTACTACCAGCTCTCGAAGGCGGTGCTCTACCGCGAGGCGGTCCTGTTCCTTCGCTATCCAGCCAACGCCGTCGGCGGAATCATCATCGCGCTGTTCTTCTTCGGCGTGCTGTTTTATGGTGGGCGGATGGTCGCCGGCCGGGCGCTCACCGACTCCATCGAGGGGATCATCGTCGGCTACTTCCTGTGGACGCTCTCGGTAGGGGCCTACTCGTCGATCTCGAACGACATCGCCAGCGAGGTCCAGTGGGGTACGCTCGAACGGCACGTGATGACGCCGTTCGGCTTCGCCCCGGTCGCGCTGTTGAAGGGCGTCGCGAAGGTCGTCCGGACGTTTCTCACCTCCGCCGTCGTGTTGGTGGCGATGCTCGTGATCACGGGGACGACTCTTGAGGTGAACCTCCTCACGACCGTCGCGATCGCCGTGTTGTCGATCCTCTCGGTCTTGGGGCTGGGCTTTGCGGCCGGTGGCGTCACGCTGCTGTACAAACAGGTGGGCAACTGGCTGAATCTCCTGCAGTTCGGTTTTGTCATCTTGGTGTCCGCGCCGGCCCTGGAGTTGGGGTGGACGGCCGTGTTGCCGTTGGCCCATGGCAGCGGGATGCTCCAGCGGGCGATGCTTGAGGGCACCCGGCTGTGGGAGTTCTCCCTTGTGGAGGTGGGGCTGCTCGTCGCCGTCGCGGGCGGCTACTTCGCTGCTGGCTACCTGGTGTTTCAGTACGCCACCCGCCGGGCGCGCCGTCTCGGCGTGTTGGGCGACTACTGACGGACGTAGACGGGAGAGAGCACTCCCCGGGCACCCATCTTGATACTCTGTTGATGATCTGAAAGCGCCGGTTCTAGTGGTCACCGACACAATACCGATACGCCCGGCACCCCAGGTGACCGTATGGAGCAACCTGAACCCGCCGACGGATTTCCTGACCGCCCGCTCACCGAGGCCGAGGCCAGTGAACTCCACGAGGGCGACGTCCTCGCCGTCTGGGTGATGGACCACGATAGCGGCGTGCGCGGGGCCGTCGCCCCCGACGCGGCCGACGGCGACGTGGTCGACGTGGTGCTCGAGACCGACGCCGCCTTCGAGATGTACTCGTACAGCGGCGGCCAGTGGCTGGACTACGGCACACAGCGGAAAGACGACGCGGACGCCCCGCCGATGACCGGCACGCTCGACTCGTACCGCGTGCTCGCGGGCGCATCGACGGCACTTGACGAGTAACGGAGTCGTATCGTCACTCGGTGTAGGGGAGTGTCGCAGAACAGCCCGCTCCGTCGATCCGGCCGCGGTCCGGGCCGCGGCGTCGCCGGCCGGTGCTCAGCGGAGGTCCGGCACGACCGCCGCATCGGCACCCGCGGGCCGTCGCCGGCCCCCCGTGCCGTCGGCGACGACAGTGGGCGTTGTCTCGGTCGTCTCGGTCGGCATCTCGGCCACCAGTGGCGTCTCCGCGTCGTCCATACACCTGCTGGGACTGCCAGCCGTAAATACATAATGGTTCTTCATGATACTCGCCGGCGGTGGGCGACAATAGCCCACTCTCCAGTCACTCGGCGTCGTCGCTGCCGTCCACGGAGCCGGGCGTCGAGGGAGCCGCCGTCGCCGTCCGGGTGTGCTGGCGCCGCGCCACCTGCCGAGCGACCGCCCGGCCGCTACGGGTCGCCGCGTAGAGGCCGATGGCGACGATGACAATGGTACCGCCGGCGGCAATATCGAACAGATATGAGAGGGTCACGCCGCTGGTCGTCGCAACCAACCCGACGACCACGGCCGCAGCGATCGACCACTTGAAGCCGCGAACAACCGTCGCCGTCGCGACCGGGACGACGAGCATCGCGGCCACCAGGATGACGCCCATGATCTGCATCGCTCCGACGACGACAACCGCCGTCAACACCGCCAGTATCTGGTTGTAGCGGCCGACATCGAGCCCGGCTGCCTGGGCGCCGACCGCGTCGAAGGTGACGTACACGAGCGGGCGGTAGGCGACGGTCACGGCAGTGACGACGACCGCGCTCAGCCCCAGAAGGATGGCGGCGTTTTGTCGCGAGACGGTCGCAAGCGAGCCGAACAGATAGGCGTTGATGCCGACAGCGATCCCGCCGTCAGTCGCCGTCACGAGCACGCTCCCGACGGCGAACGAGCCGGTCAACACGATCGCTAGCGACGTATCCCGATAGGCCCCGGCGTACTCCACCAGCGTCTGGACGAGCAGGGCGGCTACGGCCGCGACGACAAGGGCCGTCACCAGTGGGGAGACGACGACCGAGAACACGGCGTTGACGAACAGGCCGGCGGCGACGCCGGCAAACGCCGCGTGCGCAAGCGTGTCGCCGATCATCGCCATCTCGCGGTGGACCAGGAAGCTGCCGACGAGCGGGCCGATGAGCGCGATACAGATGGCTGCCAGATAGGCTCGCTGCATGAACGGCGAGCCCAACAGCTCGATGCCGGTGCCGCGGGCGACGGTCTCGAGGGCGCCTCCCCATAGGTGGTCGAGGACGACCTCGAGCAGGCGGTCGCTCAGGCCGGCCTGGCCAGGGAGTGCGCGGAATCCGGCCACGGCGGAGAGACTCGGCGGCATCAGTGGTGGTGGTGGAGGATGGACTGGCCGCCCCCGTAGGCGTCGGCCAGCGCGTCGGTCTCAACGAACGTCGCCGGGTCGCCGTGGAAGAACAGCTCTCGGTTGAGACAGGCGATCTCCGAGGCGTGGGTCGTGACGATGCCGATATCGTGTTCGATGAGGATGATGGTGATCCCCTCGCGGTTCAGCTCGTGCAACAGATCGTAAAACGCCTCGCGTGACTCGGCGTCGACGCCGACGGTCGGCTCGTCGAGTGCGAGCAGCGCGGCCTCGGCGGCGAGGGCGCGTGCGATGAAGACCCGCTGGCGCTGGCCGCCCGACAGCCGGCCGACCCGGCGGCCGGCGAGGTCGGCGATATCGACGCGTTCGAGCGCCGCCGTGACAGCTTTGCGGTCGGCCGCGGTGGCCCGCCCGAACAGGTTGTGTGGATATCGCCCCATCCGGACCGCTTCCCGCACCGTGATCGGCATCTCTCCCGTGGTCGTCGTCACGTCTTGGGGGACGAACCCGATCCGGTCGGCGTGGCTGGCCGTGTGGGCCGGCGCTCCGAACAGCGTCACCGACCCGCGGTCCGGGCGGCGCAGCCCGATCATCAGCTCTAACAGCGTCGTCTTGCCCGACCCATTGGGGCCGACGAGCCCGAGAAACGCCCCCGCCTCGATATCGAGCGAGACGGCCTCAACCACCGGCCGGTCGCCGTACGCGAACGTGACGTCGTCGACGGCAAGCAGCGTCATGCGACCCCGAGCGCCTGCTCCAGTGTTGGGAGGTTCACGTTCGCCATGACATCGAGATACCCCCAGTCGTTGGCCGCCCACGTCTCGGTAAGCCCCGGCATCGCGGTGAGGGGTAACACCGCCTCGGCGTCGGTCGCCGCGACCAGTTGGGTAGCGGCCTGCTGTGACTCCAGCGGGTCCGCACAGATGTACTGTAGGTCGTGGCGGTCGATGACCGTCTGGGCGCGCTCGATATCCCGCGGTGTGGGGCGGTCGTCGGGCGAGACGCTGGTGAGCGCCTCGATCTCGATGCCGTACCGGGCACCGAGATACTGGGCCGAATCGTGGCCCGCAACGAGGAGGACGTCGCGTGGCGCGTCGGTGACGAGCGTTTCGAGCCGGCCGTGGAGGGCGTCTAGTTCGCGCTGAAACGCCGCGGTGTTGTCGGCGTAGGCGTCTGCGTTGGCTGGGTCGACACTGGCGAATCCCTCGCGGACGGTGTCCGCGGCCGCACGCACCCGCAACGGGTCCATCCAGAAGTGAGGGTCCATCCCAGCGCCATGGTCGTGGTCGTCCTCGTCGTCGCCACTGTGCTCGCCGTCGTGGTCGTCGCCGTGCTCGCCGTCATGCCCGTCCGTTTCAGT
>CAYZJQ010000139.1:0-6321 GCA_964478805.1 uncultured Halobacteriales archaeon
GTAATACTCCGTTCCCGTCCCGGCTCGACGCCAACCTTTTGCGCGCTGACCACTTATTCAGGATATTCGAATGCGCCGCCTGCTTGCCGTCCTGCTGGTCGTCCTTGTCACTGTGCCGCTCGTTGCGTCGGGGCTTGCAGCTGCCGTGCCGGATGCCCGCCTCGCTGTTTCCGGGCTGACGACTGTCCCCGACACGCCCGCCGTCGACGAACCAGTGACCGTGAGCCCGACGATCCGCAACTCTGCGGGGTCGAACTCCGCGGTTGAACTCACCGAGGTCCGGCTCGTGAACCGCGATGGGGACGTGACTATCGCCACAGCGGCCGGCCCGGGCTCGCTCTCACCAGGCGATACCCTTAGCGTCGACCTGACGCACACGTTCAATACGGCTGGCATGAAGCAACTCGCGATCGTCGCGGTCGGCGAGGACACCGACGGCGAGACCGTCACGGTCCGTCGCCCGCTCACCGTTGTCGTTGAGCAAGCTGACCCGCTGGTGGAGCTTGAGCGGACCACTCCGGTGGCCGGCAGCGAGAACCGCGTTTCCGTCACGGTGGCGAACCCGAACACCGAAGCCTACCGCGATCTCGTCGTCCGTTTCGATGCTCCTGGTGCTGGTATCGACCGCCGCACCGTCGCGGCGCTTCCCGGCGGCGCGAGTACGACAGTGAACTTCAGCTACACGCCGACAGAAACCGGGCCGGTCCGCGTCGCCGCAGCGGTGTCGTACGTGACGAGTACGGGCGCGGAGCGGACGACCGAGTACGGTGAACAGGTCCGTGTTGCGTCGCTGCGCGACGATGTCGGGGTCGCCGTTGAGCCGGTCGAACAAGCCGACGCGGGCGCGGTCGATGCCGGCGGACTCGGCGGGCTGCTCGGCGGCGCGGGGCCGACCGGCGGTACACTCGCACAACAGGGCAGCGATGAAGCGAGCGGCCCGCCCGAGGCGCTTGCCGTCGAAGTGACGAACTTCGGGAACGCGCCGGTCAAGGGAGCGGTCGTCGTCCCGACCGCCGACGGCGAACCCCTCCCCCGGGTCCAGGTCGGTGACCTCGCCCCTGGCGAGTCACGGATCGTTGAGGTAAGCCTCGCGTCACTCGCCGGCCCGGCGACGGTGACCGCGACCGTGGAGTACGCGACGGGCGGCCAGTCCAGCATGGCGACGGGGAGTTATGCCTTTACGCCGCCAACAGGCGACCTCACGGTTACTGGCGTCGACATGACGCTTGAGGACGGCCGGCTCACCCTCACCGGCAACGCTGGCAACGTCGGCGACGGGGAGGTAACAGGCGTGGTCGTCAGTCTCGCGTCGGCCGAAGGTGTTCGGCCCGCCTACCCGAATCGCGACTACTTCGTTGGGACCGTCGCCGGTAGTGAGTTCGCCCCCTTCGAACTGACCGCAGAGATCGACGTCGAGAACGCCACGGCAGTCCCCGTCGAGGTGACTTACCGTGTCGCCGGTGAACAGCGCACCGAGACAGTGCGGCTCCCACTTGAGGGCGTCACGCCTGAATCCGAAGGATCGGCGCTTGGCACCAACAGTGTCGCGCTCGCCAGTGGCCTCGTCGTCGGCGTTGCGCTGCTGGCGGGCGCGGGTGTGTTGGTTGCGCGTCGGCGCCGATGACGCCGCCTCTCGAACTCCGCGGCGTCCGCAAGGAGTACGACGGCGGCGGCGAGACGGTTGTCGCGCTTGACGACGTGGACTTCCGTATTGACCCCGGTGAGTTCGTTTCCGTCGTTGGTCCCTCCGGGTCGGGGAAGTCAACGATGTTGAACACGCTTGGGCTGCTTGACGTGCCGACGGCGGGGACCGTCTTAGTGAATGGCCGCGACGCAACCGAGATGACAGATCCAGAGCGGACACGCGCTCGGAAGGCGTCTGTGGGGTTCGTTTTCCAGCAGTTCTATCTCATCGAGTCGCTCACCGCTCTCGAGAACGTGACGCTCCCAACTGTCTTCCACGAGGATCCGGATGCGGAGTCGCGAGCGGCCGATCTGCTCGAACGGGTCGGACTTGGTGATCGACTCGACCATGTCCCGAGCGAGTTGTCGGGCGGGCAGAAACAGCGCGTCGCTATCGCCCGTGCGCTGGTCAACGAACCGGCAGTTGTACTCGCCGACGAGCCGACGGGGAACCTCGACCGCGAGACGGGCCGACAGGTACTCGGTGAGTTCGAAAGAATCACCGAACAGGGCGTCGCCCTTGTCACCGTGACCCATGACCCGCTGGTCGCCGACTACGCTGATCGGACCGTCCGCATCGTCGACGGCTACCTGACCGACGAGCGCGACGCCCCGTCGGCAACGGCGGTGTCGTCGTCGGCCGACGGGGGTGACGAGGCGTGAGTTGGGTGCCAGCGGTACGGCTCGCGGCCCGGAACCTCGACCGCAACCGCGTGCGGACGGTGCTTGCGGCCCTCGGTATCGTCATCGGTGTGCTCGCGATCGCCACGCTCGGCGTGTTTGGCAACGTACTCCAGCTTGCGGCCACGGATTCGTTCGGCGGCATCGGCAACCAAGTCATTGTTTCGCCCAACGCCGAAGCGGGGGTGGAGTCGTTCTCCGAGCGTGACCTCGCGGCGGTCCGCCGGATCGCAGAGGGGCGCGGCGACGTGGTGCCGCTTATTACCGGCGGTGGGCTCGTCACTGCCGATGGCGGTCGAACCGGCGCACAGCTGTACGGCACTGAGGACCCGACGGTGCTGTTTACGGCCGCACAGGGGACCGTCCCCCCCCGACTGCGCAGCGGTGTCCTCGTTGGCAGTGAGGTGGCTGAGTCGCTGGACCTCGGCGTCGGCAGCGCGATCGAAATCGAAGGCAACCGCTACCGTGTGGTGGCCGTTCTTGCGGAGTCGGAAACCATCTCCCCGATTACGCCTGACCGGGCCGTCGTTCTCCCCCCGGGTGAGTTCGCCACTACCGAGCCCTCACAGGTCGTCGTCCAGGCTAACAGCCGCGCGGATGCCCAAGCCGTCGCGGTGACGATTCGCGAGCGGGTGAACGCCCGCGAACAGCGCGTCACCGTGTTCGAGCTGTCGGCTATCGTGGACCGCATCGGCGAGTTCTTCGCGCTGTTGAATGGCTTCCTCATCGCGCTGGCGGCGCTGTCGCTCGTCGTGGCTGGTGTTGCCATCTTTAACGTGATGCTGATGAGCACGAACGAACGACGCGGGGAGATCGGCGTGCTTCGCGCGGTAGGCGTCCAGAAGCGGGACGTGTTGCGCACGCTCGTCGTCGAAGCCGGCCTCCTCGGCGTCGCGGGCGGCACCGTCGGGCTGGCGCTGTCGCTGCTTGCCATCGGTGGGCTCTACTACTTCACGCCGCTGACGCTCGACGTTGTCGCGGATCCGTCGAACCTCCCGTTTCTTCTGTTGGCCTTTGGGTTCGGCGTTGGCGTCGCGCTCCTGTCGGGGCTGTACCCGGCATGGAAGGCTGCGAACCTTCACCCGGTCGAGGCGCTCCGGGGCTGAGTCGGCCCATCAGCCGAACGGACCCTGGTCAGGCCACTCGAGGACGTCAACCACTGCCGTCCGTGCTTCTGCCGCGACGCCGACCCCGGCCACCACCTCCAACGCGTAGAGTTCCCGACAGACGACCAGCGACTCGTGTGCCGGCGCGACGACCGGCTTGAGGCCGGACCACGGTGCGGGTAGGCTGCAGCCGAGGACTGAGTGGGCGACCGATCCCACGACAAGCAAGAGCACGTATGGGACGAGCACAGCGGCCTCGACTCCGCGCACGATAGACCAATCATTAGTCACCGCTGCTGCCAGCGCTAATTCCGCGACAAAGAATCCGAGTAGTCCGTACTCGATGGGTTTGATGGCCCCGTGGAACGCAGCCGGGTCGCCAACCAACCGCAGCATGATGAGCGTCGCGAGCCCACCTGCGGCCATTGGGCGAGCGGCCTCCAAGCGGTCGTGAACCGTCGCTAGCCCGTCGACGAGGCGGGAGTGGCCCGTCATCGTGACATCCGACTCCACCTGCGCGAGTCGGATAAACGACACCGCGAATATATGACGGTCGGGCTCTACCAGTGGTCGTGGACGCCATCGAGGCTTCAACGACGCTGTACGCGACCCCGGAAGAGGTGTTCGCGTTCATCCAGGACTTCTCTGGCTACGACACCTACTCGGATAACGTCGACTCGGTGAAACAGTACGGCGACGGCGGGCCAGGCACCGACTACCGCATCACCGTCTCGTGGTGGAAGCTCTCGTACACCTCTCACCAGCGGGTCACGGCCGTCGAGGAGCCATCGCGTATCGACTGGCGAACGACTGACGCGGTCCGCGCCCGGGGCTCGTGGCGCATCGCCTCCCTCGACCCGCCCGCCGGTCGCGAGGTCGCGACGGAACTGCGGCTGCACATCGAGTTCGACCCGGCGTCAATGCGCGGCGGGAGTTTCACCAGACTGCTCCCGTTTGACGCGCTCGTCGACCGGCTCTCGCCCGTCATCGCACGCGAGACCGAGCGGGTGCTTGCAGGGATGGTCGCGGATCTGGAAGGTGCGCGTCGCCCTGTGGATATCACCGTCCACCGGGTACCACAGTCGATCTGACTCAGGCGTCGGGCATCCGGTCGGAGAAGTCCCAGGTATAGAGGTGCGCTGGCTCGACGCGAATGTGAACTTCCTCACGCTCCGGGCTGAGCAGCCGCTCCGCGAGTGTCGAGTCCGTCCCACCCAGATACCGCTCGAGCAGCGCGCGGATGAGTTGTTTGTCCTCGTCCGGAGCGACGGTCGCGGTCCCGTTGCCACGGACTCCCTTGTACGGTGGGGCGTTCACCGACGCCTCGAAGGCGACCCGGTCGTCGTATTCGAGATAAGAGACGAGCCGAGCGCTCGCGCTCGTGGCACAGTCGAAGCCGCCGTCGCGCCACCGGTACCACAGCGAAAGCATCCATAACTGGTCGTCGCTGGTGTGACAAGCAAGTCGGATCGGCACCCGACCCGCCTCACTCGTCAGGAACGACTCGGCTGCTTCGCGGGACCAGTCGCCGGTGACACGCATCGTCCGGTTCTAACTGGCCCGGACGGATAAGCCGGCCGGCGTTGTGAGGACGAAACTACCACGGCGAGAACCGCCGGTATGAGAACCCCACGACAGTGACCAGGAAGACGCCCAACGCAGCCAATCCTCCTAGGTCTCCTGCATAGATCGGCGCGTATCCGAGGCTCGTCGCGAGGGCTCTGACGACGGACCCCACGAGCCACGCCCCGACGGCCGCTAGCAGCAGTATCAGTACGGCCTCCCACGCCGATGCCATACTGGCTTTCTGCTACCTCCCGGTAAAACCGTTCGGAACGGTGCCCGGTCGGGGCTACTGCGACGGTACGAGTGGAGATCCCGGTCGAGCCCGGCTCTGTCGACGAAGAGTATAAACGAAGAGGAGGCGCTCCTGAGGTTTTTGGGCTCCGAACTCACACCCGCTCGCGCAGCGACCCGCGCCAGTAGTAGGCGACCACCGGACCAAAGACGGCCAGCACGGCGATTCCAACCGCGCCAATGGTTAATCCAACCCCTGAGAGCCCCGTCACGACTTGGAGGCCGTCGAGTGCCAGCCCCGCAACGAGTACGAACAAGATGAGCAGAATCAGCCCCCGAACCGAGTAGAGTGCGCTGTCCTCCCCGAGCGTCGGCGTCTCGCCGCGGACCAGCGCCGGGGCCACGTCGAGCACAGCGAACACCGCGCTCGCGACGACCAGTCCGGCGACGACACGGAGGTACGGGTGAAGCAGCGGCGCGACGGCCGTGACGATTAAAAAGTACAGCATCAGGAACGCGAGCGCCCGCCCTGCATTCCCGACCGTGCGCGCAGAGATCATAAGGGTATGTGGCCGGGGAAACGTATGAATATGAATATACACAGGCTCACAGCCTTGCGACGGGGTTCGAGTGAAACCTATGTGCCACGGACATCGGGCCACGCCGTGGCCAGCACGACGCGACTGGGACCACGCTGGCTCGCGGACGGAGTCTCCAGCCGAGCGGGTGCGTTGTGTCGCTCGACCTGCCGGCACGCCTGGGCGGTCCTCCGGTAGCGAGGCGGATCGATTCCATCTACATCGGCCGGCCGACCCGTACGGTCGTCGTTCCGATTAGCAGTCTTAGCCCTCTCTGGACAGCGCCCACGACTGTCGCAAGCTGATGGCTTCCCCCGCACACGGACCGGAAGCCAGTGAAACAGCCCGTGTCCACACGCGTATTCTCCGTCCGTCGTCGTGGCTAGCCCCGACGTGGCGTCAAAAACGTAGGAGTGGACGAGCGGGGATTTGAACCCCGGGCCTCTTCCTTGCGAAGGAAGCGATCTGCCGCTGAT
>CAYZJQ010000140.1:0-6298 GCA_964478805.1 uncultured Halobacteriales archaeon
TGCTCCTTCGCCTCGTGGGTGACGCGAAGGTTGAGCTTGACGCGGTCGGTCATGCCGCACCACCTCGGGAGACCGCTGTAGTCAGTTGACTACAGCACCCCCTTTCTTTCACGTCGTAGTAGTAGTAGTGTAGTTTGTTGACTACAGGAAGGAGGAGGAGGAGGGTAAGGGGACGCGACGGTTCGCGACCACGCTCACTCGACTTACGTTGTAGAGACGCTTTACCGCGCAGTTTCGTTCTATGATTGCGGCAACGCCTCTCCGTCTCTCGTCCACCCCGCGAAAAAATAATTCTCTGCTGGCTGTTTCGGTGGATGGGCGGCTCCTCCATCGGGGACGTTGCCATCGTGGGCGACGGGTCGAAATGGCTGGTGGCCTGTTCGTCGGTAGTGTCATCGTCGACGCCAGGGTGGTCCGGGGCGGTTACTCGCCGTCGGCTCGGGCGTGGTGTCCGCACCGGTCCGATCCCGCGAGTGCCGGCCGACGGCAGCGCGTGTTGGTCGACTCGGCGGTAGCGGTGCAGCGGATCGGCAGGCCGTCCATGTCGGTGTCGGTGTTTGTCATTAGTCGGCGTGGAATGCGTTGGGGCGGCGGTAGAGGGGCTGTGCGTCTCGGTCGTCCGTTGGAGTATCGTCGTTAGGAACATCAGACGTGCCGGAGTCTGACGCACCAACGGCATCGGCGAGGGGGAAACAGGACCGATGCATCATACTAGAGTTTATGTCTCGCACGACGCGAGACTTACTTGTGCCAGCGTACCTACGCGAGGTCCGCGCCAAACCACTCTCTAAGCGGATTCGTCCGCTCAGAGTCGTAGTCTGAGTGTGGGCCTTCATTGGACGTTGGTGCGTGAGTCATTCAGATGGCGATACGGTGCAGGAGTGACGGTGTGCCAGCACCCTCCTCCTCTTCTTGCGGTTCTGAGTTACCGCGTGCGTCAGCCCCGGCTCTATAAGCAGGTGTTCTCTGCCTGTCGGTATAAGTGCGTCCCTAGCAGAGTGAAACTGGACCGTCCTCAGGCACCGCACACCCGCTTCAGAGTTCATCTAACGCGGCCCGGACGGCGTCGTCGCCCGCATACTCCCACTCCCCGTACCCGCCTTTCTGAATCCCGGGAATATCGTCGTTGTTGAGGTGGCGATCTATCGCGTTCCACATGGTCCGCTTGTCACTCCAGTTATCGGTGTAGTTGGCATAGACGGCGTCTTGGAGCTCGCTCGTGTCGGTTGTGCCGTGCTCCCGGAGATACCGGAACGTGTCGACCACCGCGCCCCGCCCGTGGGTGGTTTTCGGCGCCATCTCGTTCCGTTCCAGGTAGGCACGCAACTCGTCCGCCAGGTCCTCATCAGCGTCCGCACGCGGCCGCCCGTCGCCGTCGTCAGCCGAGTCGATGTCACCGCCGGGCGTGGGCGTCGGCTCGCTCTCGTCGCCAGCAGCGCCACGCTCGTCGGTTGCACACACTAGCTCGCGCAACTCGTCGGCCAGCGCACCGTGGGCTTCCAGCGCTTCCAGGTCGGCCGCCAGCCGGTCGAACCGGGCACGGACCCGACTGATTGTCTGATACCGGTACGAATCTTCCACGTCGGCGTCGCCGGCGACGATCTCGCGCTCGCGGTCGGTTAGTAGCGCCCTCCGTTCGGACATGGTCGACTCTTTAGACGCAACCATAACAAAATGTTGCGAACCCAACGGGCATATAGGTTGCGTCTATCGCTACAACGTTCGCAATATGCCCGCAATCATTAAGTGGGTTCGCACTATAGTGTATAGTAGAGACAGACCCGTTCCTCGGGGCGCTTCGTTCGGAGAAGTGTCCGGGTGTTAGAGCACCCGAACGGGGGTCTCAGGCTGTGAGAACCCATGTCAGAACACGACACTACGGAAGTTGAAGGCACCGAACTCGACGCTCGCGACGCTCGCGCACTCACCGAGTACATGACCGCGCTACCGCTCGGCGGCGACGTGTACAGCGTCACCACCGAGTCCGGCAGCGAGTACCGCGTCGACGCCCGCACGGGCCGCTGTACCTGTCCCGACGCCAAACACAACCTGCCGACCGACGACGGCCGCGAACAGTGCAAGCACTTTGCCAGAGTCGCCTACGCCACGGGTGAGCGGCCGGTCCCCGCCTGGGTTGACACCGACGCCGTCGACCCGGATCTCGGCGCCCACGTCGACGCCACGCCGCGGGTGGCCGCCACGGACGGCGGCATCATCGAGGCCGGCGACGACGGGGAGATCCTCGACGACGAGCCCGCCAGCGACGACGGCCGGCCCGACGACTGTGACTGTGGCGACTGGAACGCGGACGCCGAACTCCCGTGTTGGCCCTGCTACCGGGACGGCCACGACGAGCCCCGCGCCGAGTAGCCGTGACCGCCCGCGCGGGGACTCCCGCCGCCGCCCCAGGCATTTCTCACCTTATGTAAGCCACCGGTCGGCATAATCCCCCGCTCTCTACATAAGGCACCGCCGGCCGCGCGGCCCTGTTTTTCCCCGAATCATGACAGCAGCGAGTCAAAAACGGTGACCGTCAACAGCCAGTTAGCATATGTAAGACAAATGAATCGCCGGACGGCAGAGGCCCGGCCGTCGCCCCATCGCCGCCGTCTACCCGCACGTGGGACGACAGAGGCTGTTATCTCGGAGTATGCGGGGGTCCGCGTTACCGGCGCCGCGACAACTCGCTCGGGGACGGCAGGATGTCGCCCAGCGCGGCACGCTCGACGCATCCGGCCGGTCGCTGTGCTCGTCGCTGCCACCCCTCGCCGAAGTGCGCCCGCGCCGTCGCCACCCCCTGGCCGTCGCCCGCGCCCATCACCGCGTATCGGAGCGCGCCATCGCGTGCGTAGCCCCCGCAGAAATCACCCTGGTGCCCGCTGCGGCGGCCGCCATGGCCTCGGCGTCGTTTGTCGTTCCCCCACGCTCCGGGCTCACGTCCGAACGTGCGGGGGAACGTCCCGCCAGCCGTGAATCCTGACCTCCATCGCGGAACTCCCGGAGTCGGAGTTCACACCCCCGAGCCCGTGGCCCTCGGCGTTCGTCGACGAGAGCGCGTGGTCGACTTGGAGGGGCGCGACATCAAGGACTACATCACGTTCGTCGCCGCCGAGGTCGGCTGGCAAGACGAGGGGGTCTTCGAGCGCGGCACTTGCGGTGTCGCCGGCGCGCGGCGGCTAGCCTCCCTCAGCCCTTACTGGCACACAACTCCTGCCCACACCTACAATGTCATCAAACAACCACTCAAGCATACCAGGGATATCCTCATACCACACGCCACCCAATCCCGCGCATACACCGGTATGCCTCCAGAAATCACCCAAGGCGATGTTCTCCTCACCAACATCGACCGCATCAGCCAATCCAACAACGGTGTCATGGACACCGCCTTCCTCGAAGACTATCGAATGATCATCGCCCCGCTCATCGGGCGAAACGCAGTCGGCACTCAGGTTAAAGTACAGGTGAAGCGAACACAGGGAGATGTGATTAAAAGCCGTGCACTAAGCGGAGAAGAAATCGAGGAGCGAGACTACACAGACGTTCGAGACACGAGCGTTGACTTCGACTTGACGAACAACTCGCTAATAGACCTCCGAGAAGATCACGACAGTGAAACAGGGACAGCAGAGACAACCGAGACAGGCGAGTCGCAGCCCGACCCCAGCGAAAGCGAAGACTCCGAGGGAGACGACCACCACGACCCCGGCCCAACCCTCAAACAAGACGGCTCGGAAACAGTGGAAGCGCACAGAACGGTCGAGACGACCCCCGAAACTACAAAAGATAGCGACGAGATTATCCGAGACGACGCTATCGACGCAGGCACGGCCACACAACAGAACCCGCCCGAACGAACAACGCGCTACTCGCAATACAATCGCAACGATATCGTAAAGACATATGTGAAGCAGCGAGCCGACGGCAAATGCGAGGGGTGTGGTGAGCCAGCCCCATTCACGTCGAAAACCGGGAATCCGTACCTGCACGCCCACCACGTCAACGAACTTTCCGGCGGGGGCAAAGATTCTATCGAGAACGTCATTGCACTATGCCCCAACTGTCACTATCGAGTACACGATGGTGAGGACGGCGAGCAGTACAACGTGTACCTGAAACGCCGCCTACGCCATATCGAGGGTGATGCCAACGACCCGATGCCGGACACAAATCTCACCTAAACCCTCCGTATCTACTTACCGCCTGTTCCCCGTAGTTAGCTAGATGCGACACTTGAGTATAGATAACGCCCGACAGCGACCACCGCCGGTCTCTATACCAATAGGTCATACGGCAACTGTAGTCGAACACGGCCACCCCGCCCCTGTCTGGCCATCTACTTGATTTTGCTCAGGAGCAGCTCGCCCGGCGCTCACAGATTTGGGGCCGCACCCAGCCTATGATGAGGCCGCCCTCACCGCCGCCGTGAAAGCTCGCTCGGGGACGGCAGGATGTCGCCCACGGTCGGTTGCTCGTCTCCGCTGGCGGTGCTCCCGTCGGCGCCCGCTCAATATGCGGGTATATGCGGGTCGAACCGCCGTCTCAGTCGCTCTCTGCCGTGGAAACCGCCGGCTCGTGGCCCGCATGGGTCGGGGTCGTCCCCCGACTTTTCGAACGCGACTCGCGCGTGCGCGCCTGAACCGACAAATCCGCGAACCGGCGGAGTAGACCCGGGAGTCACTCGTCGTCTTGGAAGCCGGGATACAGCCGCAATTCCTCCGCTATCTCCCGTTGGCGGCGTGAGAGACTAGAGCCGGCCCGGAGCGCCGGGTTTGCTTTCCGAACGGTGTAGGTCTGACCGCCGATCTCCCGCTTCTCCTCGCGGATGAACCCGCGACCCGGTCCCGATCCGTCCGGGGCGACCCACACGTCGGCGGTCGTCTGGCGGTGGAGTATCGACAGCGTCGCGTGCTCCCGCGACAGCTCCGCCCGTCGGGCGGCGTCGACATCCGGCGCGTGCTCGGCGGCGGTCTCGCGCCAGTCGGCCGCGAGTCGGTCGACATATGCGCGGGTCTCGTCGTCGAACCGCTCGTATGCCTTCTGCCAGTCGGCGAAGCCGCCGTGTATCTCGGCGTTCGCGTTGCCTTCGGGCGCGCCGCCGTCGTTGTCGACGGCGTGGTCGTTCTCTTCCAGGTGGTCGGTCGCCGGCTCGTCCGGTCCCGTGCTCGCGCCGCCGTGGAACCGACACCGGCCCTCGCCCGCGCCGCCGACGGGGTACTTCCGGCACGGCGTCCCGTCCCGCGTGGTCGCCCCACACCGACCCCCGGTGTCCTCGTCGAGGTCGAGGTCGGCGTCGGCCGCGCCATCGGGTAGCATCTTCATAGGGTGTTGTGTTGTTTCGTAGGTCAGCGGTTCGGCGGCTCTATTCCTTGGTTTCGGACGGTCGCGTCGTGTCTCGGCGTCACCCTGTTTTCTCGCCTTTCTTTCTTGCAGACTCGCATGACGGCGGAAACCGGCAGAGAGCCGTGGCTGTTCGACCGGGCGTTTTACCGGGTCAGCGAGTGGTGGCGCTCATTTTTCTGAATCAATCTGTTCCCGCGAATCCAGACCCCCATCGGTGCGCGCCTGGCGCTCGCTGGCAGCCGAGAGTTCGTCGAGGCGGGCAGCCGGGTCGTCGTCAGCCTCGGCTGCGGTGTCGCGGTCGGACCCTGTCGCGTGCCTGTCGGTGGCCTCGTCGTCCGGGTCATCGCGGAGGGTCTCGCGGACACGCTCGCGGTCAGCCTCGCACACGGCGTCGAGTGCGTCTAGAGTTGTCTCATGATCGGCCTCCTCGACGCGACCGGGCCACCGAGCCCGTGCAATCTTGTTGTTGAGCACCGCGTCCGGAGCGGTAGCACCGAGGTCGGCAGGGACGTTCTCGGCCGCCTCTGCGACCCAGCCGCCGGCGCTATCGTCGTCGGCCCTGGCTGCGGGCTCGCGGTCGGACTCTGCCGCGCGTCTGTTGGTGGCCTCGTCGTCGGGGTCGTCCGGATCATCCACCACTCCGGCGAGGCGGGCGGCCGTCGGGTTGTTCGCGGCGGCCTTGGAGCGATCAATCTTCAGCACCTTATCGCCAGCGCGATTCTCCTCATATCGGAAACCGTCGGATGAAGAGATCTCGCGGAGGATGCTGTTGACCGTCTTGCGCTGTGGTCGGCCATTCAGCACGTCGAGGGCCTCTCCGGTGGTGAGCGACCCCGTACCCCGTGATAGTGTCGCCAGCGCCTCGATCTTGACCGCCAGCTTGCGGTCGTCCTCGCTCATCAGGATATACGGCTTCTTGCGGACATCGCGCTCGTCGGCAGGCTGGAGCACTCCC
>CAYZJQ010000141.1:0-6154 GCA_964478805.1 uncultured Halobacteriales archaeon
ACAGCGACGGCACGGCCTCCCAGTCGTCCTCGGCGACGTTGACCACGTCGTACCCTTGGCGTCGCAGATGGGTGGTGACCTGCTGGAGCGAGGAGTAGTGGCTGTGCACGACGACGATGTCGGCCGCCGTCTGGACCGCGGGGGTGCCGTCGAGCGCGATGGGGGACTCGTGTTGCCCGGTCGGGGTCCGCCTCCGAGCCGGGCCACGCGACCGGATGGAAGAACTCCCGGGCGGCCGACAGCTGGAACAGCGTGTGGACGCCGGCGCCAGTCCGCTTGAGCGGGTCGCCGTACAGCGCCGACATGTCGTGTTTGAGTACGTACAAGGGCACGCCACACCGGGTCGCCGCCATCGGGGCGAACATGTCGTCGGTGATGACTGCGTCCGGCTCTGTCCGCGTGAGCCAGGTCTAGCAGTCGGCGATGCGACCGAGGCTCGCGGGGACGCTATGGCTGAGGGTCTGCCACAGCGAGCCGTCCTGGTAGGTGTCGATGAAATCGACGGGGGTCGGTTCGATGACATCGTAGCCGTTCAGCGCTGCGAACTCCGTGCCGGCGCCACCGCCGCCGACAGCGACGTCCGCCACACGTGTTGAGGGCGTTTGCGATCGCGACCATCCGTGTGGCGTGGCCCGCGCCTTCGGGATAGTGGATGACGGCTAAGGATAGAGGGCATGGGCGACGGTTTGTCGGCCAGTGTCTCAGGTTCTGTGGTGGCCCTGCGGTGGTCCGGAGCGGCGGTGTGCCGACCCTCGCTCAGCGCACCGGGTTCACACAGAACCAAAGAGAAAGCCTACTCTGTTACGGAGTCAGACGGGGAATCCACTCTCAAGCCCCCGACGTCAGTCGTGGGTAACTGACGACGGCTCCTAACGGCAGTGCTGCCCGGTTGAACACGTCGGCTGTCTCCTGCGGTGGCTCCGGCCCTGGCTTGGCCGGCGGCTGGAATCGCTGTCACTCGCGAACAGACATATTGTTCGATAAAAGTGTTCAATACGACTATATTCGATGGTGATAGCTATACGGCTATCTTCCACGACAATATCGCTATTACAAACCCACTTTTGACCGGCCTCACCTCAATCAGATGATGCGTGATCGACGCGCGTTTTTGATCGGGAGTGGGGCAGCAATCACAACGGGACTGGCCGGCTGTGTCGGCACCTCCTCGCAGGGTGGGTCCGAAGGCGACTCCGGTGGTTCCGGCAGCGGCGAGTCGTACGAGGTCGGACACGGCGACTACGAGACGACGGTCAGTGCGAGTGCGTTCCCGGAGAAGCTGTTCGTGTACGCGGTGCAGACGGGATGGTCGAACTGGGGAGAGATCATGACCTCCTTCGAGGAGGAGTACGACGTGGCGCTGAACGACGACCAGCGCTCGTCGGGCGAGGCGCTGTCAGACGCCCGCTCGAACGCCCAGGGCCCGACGCATTCGGCGATGAACGGCGGCTACACTTTCGGCGTGGTCGCCCGCAACGATGGGTTGACGCAGGCGTACAAGCCAGCCAACTACGACAAGGTGCCGGACTCGCTGAAGACCGATGACGGCCACGTGACCGCGACCCGGCGGATGACGACCGCGGTCGCGTACCGCAAGGACATCTACGAGGAGAACGGCTGGGAGCCGCCGACCACCTGGGAGGATCTCAAGCGCGACGAGATCGCACAGAACACCCAGTTCCAGCCGCCCAACGCCGCGGTCGGGCTGGCGGGAGCGCTGTCGATCAACAACGCCTACGGGGGCTCACTCGACGACGTCCAGCCGGTCATCGACTACTACAAGACGATGAAAGAGAAGGGCGCCGTCTTCGCGGGCAACGTCGAGCAGAAGTTCAGCAAAGGCGAGATCACCACCTTTGTCGAGTACGACTACACCGGGCTCGACCTGAAGTACAACGCCGACTCCATCGCCGAGGAGAAGGTCGGCGTCTCGCTGGTGACCGGTCCCAACGGCGAGAAGGGGGCGCTCAACCAGCCGTACGGCTACGCGATGCTCGACGGCGCGCCCAACCCCGAGGCGTGTAAGCTGTTCATGGATTACGTCCTCTCCTTGGAGGGGCAAAAGCAGTTCATCAACGCCTATGTCCGGCCGATCCGGGCCTCGGAACTGGACCTCCCCGAAGAGTTCCCGGCCCAAAGCGAGTATGACAGAACGCAGTTCCAGGTCGACTACGGCAAACTCGTCGACCAGCAGGAGGGGATCATTGAGGAGATCGGCCAGGGCGTCGGGCTGACGGGCTACTGAGACCGTGTCCACGCTCGACAAGGGACCCACGCTGGCCCAACTGCGGGCGAGGACCCTGCGGCTGGTCGTGCCCGAGACGGAGCGGGACCGCAAGCGCCGGCGGATCGCTGCGTTAGCGGTGCCGTTCTTCCTGCTTGCCGTGTTCGGTGCCTTCGTCCCGTTGGTCCAGATGATCCGTATCAGCGTCGCGGAAGCGTTTCTCCGCGAGGTTTCGGGGTTCACGCTGGCGGCGTATGAGACGTTGTTCGCCTCGATCCTCGCTTTCGTGCCGGTGGTCGGTGACGGGCTCGCGGCTAACCCGGTCTACGGGCGCACCATCTGGAACTCGCTGTGGTTCGGTACCATCACGACGCTCGCCAGCGTCGCGCTCGGTATCGCGCTTGCACACGGCCTCGAGAAGTACGACCTGCCGCGCAAGAGTCTGCTGGTGACGCTCATTTCGTTTCCGATCAGCCTGCCGGGGATCGTCGCCGCGTTCATGATGATCGTGCTGTTCGGGAAGACGGGCGTGGTGACGAACGCCTTGGCGGTGCTCACCGGCGCCGAGCCGGTGACGCTGCAGCTGACCGGCCAGCCGTCGGGCTCCGCGCTGGCGATCCTGGGGCTGTTTTTCGGCTATCTCTACTCGATGATCCCGCGGGCGACGTTTCTGTTGCGCGGCAGCTACGCCGAGGTGAACACTGACGCCGAGGAGGCGGCCCGTGCCCTCGGGGCGACGCCGTGGCAGACGTTCCGGTACGTCACGCTGCCGCAGATTCGCCCAGGGATCGTCGGTGCGTTGATCCTCACCTTCCGGACGGCGCTGGCGATCTTCGGCACCGTCCTGGTATTAAAGGCGCTATCGGTCGTCACCTTTCGGTTCGACCAGGAGATCAATGTCGGGTTCAACCTGGGGGTGGCCTCGGCGCTGGCGACCGTCTTCTTTGTGTTCACGCTACTGTTCACCTTCCTGGGGCTGCGGTACACCAGCGCGGAGGTGGTCGGATGAGCACGCCCGGCGCCGACCAGGTCGACCGGTCCGACCAGGCGGTCCCCGACCGCGACCCTGGGCGGCTAGCGACGCTGTCGGCGCTGGTGGGCCGCCGGCTCATTACGGCGCTCATCTTCGTCGTCGTGGTGTTTCTGATCGGCCCGGTGGTGTTGACCTTTGTCGCCTCCTTCTTCCAGGAGTGGACCGGGCTGGTGCCAAGCGGCGGGGTGACGCTGCAAAACTGGCGGCAGGCGCTTGGCCTTTCGGAGACAGTCGGGGCGAGCCGCGGGCTCGGCGGCACCGTCGACATCGTCGTGCCGGGAGTGGTTCGGATCCCGATCCCGGTAGCGCTGGGATTTAGCATGCTGTTGGCGCTGGGCGGCGTCGTGATCAACTTGCTCGTGGGGATCCCCATCGCGTACGCGGTGACCCGCTACGACTTCTACGGCCAAGGCTGGGTGAACACCTTTGCCGTGTTGCCGATCGTGCCGGGGATCATCCTGGGGATCGCCTTTCTGAAGACGTATCCGGACCTCCCGAGTGCGGTCGCGCTGATCATCGGCTACTCGCTGTTGAAGGTGCCGTACATGGTGTTGGCCGTGCAGTCGTCGTTCGAGTCGATGGATCTGCGCGGCATCGAAGAGAGCGCTCGGTCGCTGGGGGCGTCCTGGCCGCAGGCGTTCGCCCGCGTGGTCATTCCCAACGCGAAGACGGGGATCATCTCGGGGTCGATCGTCTGCTGGACGCTTGCGGCCGCCGAATTCAATTTTTCGTACATCGTCTACTCGCGCGGCCCGCGGCCGTTCTCGCTGTTCCTCTTCGAGAACATCTCGAACAATCCCTTCCTGCGGGCAGCCGCGGCGATTTCGGTGTATTTCATCATCGTCGCCGTGGTGACGGCGCTGTTACAGCGGGCCGGCGAGAGCGGCTTTTCTATCGGAGGTGTCAGATAAGATGGCCGAACGACTCACTGTCGAGAACCTGACGAAACGCTTCGGCGAGACGCTCGCGGTCAACGACGTCTCGCTCGAGATTGAGCCCGGCGAAACGGTCGGGGTGGTCGGACCCTCCGGCTGCGGCAAGACGACGACGCTGCGGACGGTCGCCGGTTTCGAAACCCCCACGGCAGGTCGGGTGTTATTGGGCGGCGAGGAGGTAACTGACGTGCCGCCCGAGCGGCGCAACGTGGGGCTGGTGTTCCAGTCGTACGCGCTGTTCGACAACATGACTGTCCAGGAGAACGTAGAATTCGGGCTGAAGATGCGCGGGCTCGCCGCCGCCGACCGCGAGGCCCGGGCGGTGGAGGTGCTCGAGCTGCTTGACATCGACGAGTTAGCCGCCCGCGACCCGACGACGCTGTCGGGCGGCCAACAACAGCGAGTCGGGCTCGCCCGGGCGTTGGCGATCGAACCGCGGATCCTCCTGCTCGATGAGCCGATGACGGGGCTCGACGCCCAGTTGAAAACCCGACTTCAAGAGGAGATCGGCACACTGCTTGAGGAGCTCGACGTCACCGCCCTCTACGTCACCCACGACCAGGCGGAGGCGATGGTGATGTGTGACCGGCTGGTGGTGATGAACGATGGCCGTGTCGAGCAGGTCGGTACGCCGGAGGCGGTGTATGAACGACCCGCGAACGGGTTCGTCGCCGACTTCGTCGGCACCTCCAACCGGCTGGCCGCTCGGATCACCGACGGCCAGCTCGACCTCGGCCACGCGGCTGTCGCGGCGCCACCGGACGCTCCCGAGGGGCAGGTGACCGTCGTCGCCCGGCCGGAGGCGTTCACGCTCGACGGCGGCCCGATCGACGCCACTATCGAGAGCCGGTTTTATATGGGCGAGCACGTGCGTGCCACGGCGGTCACCCCCGACGGCGCGGAGCTGACGCTCCGGTTGGACCCAGCGACCGCGCCCGACGACCGCGACGTCTCGCTGTCGCTCGACACCGACCGCGTCCACGTGCTCGCCGACGGCTCGTGACCGCCGTGGCCGACCCGCCGGGGCCGCTGCTCGCGCGACTGGCCCGCCCGCAGAGCCCGTCGCCGGTCCGGCTGGCCGTTATTGCTGACCCCCACGTCGCCGCGGGCACGGGCAGCTGGAAGTGTCGCCACCTGAGCGCCCGGCTGTTCGCTCGGGCGGTGCGGACAGCCGAGCGCCACGCCGACGCGGTGCTGCTCGCCGGCGACCTCACCGGTGATGGCCGGCGCGACTCGTTTGCCACCGTCGACGAGACGCTCGCCGACTGCTCGGTGCCGTGGGCAGCGGTCCCCGGCAACCACGACGTGCCCAAACAGGGGGACGCCCATCCTGGCCTGTCGATCGGCCGGTTCGAGCGCCGCTACACGCCCGGCCTCCCGTTCACCATGTCGGTTGGGCCGGTCACGGTGGTCGGCGTCGACTCCGCCACCGCCCGGGACGGTAGCCTCCGAGCCAGCTGGGGTGGGCAGTTGGGGCCGGCGACCCGCGAGTGGCTGGCGGCGACGCTGCCCACGCTCGAGGGGCCGGTGGTACTGGTGTGTCACCACACGCTCGGGGCGCTGGCTGACAGCCCAGGCGGGCCGTGGGCCAACTTCCCGCTGCGGGATGCCGCCGTCGTCCGCGAGCTGGTGGCCGCCCACGATATTCCGCTTGTGGTCACGGGCCACCACCACGTCCCGGCTGTCCAGCAGCACGGCCCGACGACGGAACTGGTGTGTCCGCCTGGCTGTTCGTTCCCCCAGGCGATGACGCTGCTTGAGACCGGCCCCGCGGGGACGACCGTCCGGCTGGTTCCCCTTGGCACGCGCGCAGAGCTCGCGACCGCCCACCGGGCGGCCCGGACCGGGAAGCCGCTGGCGGTCGGGCTGGTGACCCAAGTCGAACGCCGGCTCGAGGCGCTGCCGCTCGTCGACGCCGGCTTAGACGATGGCTGACTCTACCGCACGGCGGACGGTCCTGGG
>CAYZJQ010000142.1:0-6092 GCA_964478805.1 uncultured Halobacteriales archaeon
CGCTCCCGCTCGAGGAGATATGCGGCTACGCCGACGACGTTCACGACCGGCAGCGCGGCGACGTGGACCCAGACGCCATCGATGCCGCGCCGTCGCGCGTCGACGAACACATAGGCCAGGATTGCGGCCTCAACGAGCAGGGCGGCCAGCGCGACGAGCCGGAGCGGCCGTGCGATGCCGGCGCCGAAGCCGCCGTCGCCGACCAGTCCGGCGGCGAGGAGGGCGGCGAGACTCAGACAGACGACGACCTCGCCGACCGTGAGGACCGCAAGCGCCGCCGTCGGCTCGTCCGCCATACCGGCCCGACGGGACGGGGCCGCATACCCGTTCCGTCCAGTAATGGGGGCTCAGCCCAGCAGGCCGCGGAGCCGCGCGACCAGCCCCCGGTCCGGCACCGCCCCGTCGCCGTACGTCTCGTAGAGATACCGGACGATGTCGTCGCTCTCGGCCATCCCGTCGATTCCGTTCGCCGCGTCGACGAGCACGGGGACGCCGTACTGGCCGCTCACAGCGTACACCTCGTCGCGCGCCGACCGCGCCGACGGCACGGTGTGGGTCTCGTACTCGAGGCCGAGGTCGTCGAGCGCGCGCTTTACCTTCGCGCAGTAGGGACAACCAGGTAGGTCGTACAATTCGAGTGTGGGCATGCGAGGCGGTCGGTACCGCGGCGAGGAAACCCCTTCGCCGCCGTGTCCGGCACGCGGCCACACACCGGCCGTGCCGGGGCCGTGGTCGCCTCGGCCTCACCAGAGAAACCGTAATGCCTGCCGAGTCCCTTGCTATGATATGGCACACGTCGCAGTGGTCGGCGGTGGCGCAGCGGGGCTGAGTGCGGCGCTGTTCACGCAGAAGAACGGCCTTGAGACGACGGTGTTCGACACGGACGGGACGTGGCTTCACAAGGCGCACCTGTTCAACTACCCGGGAATCGGCTCCCAGGACGGCACCGCCTTCTTAGAGACGCTGCGCGAGCAGGTCGACAGTTTCGGTGTCGAGCGCCGACAGGGCGTTGAGGTGACCGACGTCGAACACAACGGCGACGAGTTCACGGTGTCGACGGACGCGGACGGCGACGGCGAGGTCGAATCGGTGGCGGCCGATTACGTGGTCCTTGCGACCGGCGCGAACCGCGACCTCGCGGAGGCGCTCGGCTGTGCGTTCGACGGCGACGTCGTCGACGTGACCGTCTCGATGGAGACGAGCGTCGAGAACGCCTATGCGACGGGCGCGATGGTCCGCGCCGAGGAGTGGCAGGCGGTCATCTCGGCCGGGGACGGCGCCGCGGCCGCACTCAATATCCTCTCGAAGGAGCAGGGTGAGCACTTCCACGACTTCGACGTCCCGGCGACCGCCGCCGAGGTGTTCGGGACGATGGCCGACGAGGCATAGTCAGAACTCGACCCGCGCGCCGGTCGCGTCGCTGCGCTGGACGGCGTCGAGCACGCGCTGGACGGCGTAGGCGTCGGCGAACGACGGCGCGAACGGCTCGCCGTCGCGGATCGCAGCCAGGAACGCGTAGTTCTCGTGGACGAAGGTATGCTCCCAGCCGAGGACGTGGCCGGGCGGCCACCACGCCTCGACGTACGGGTCGGACTCGTCGGTGACGAGCACCGTCTCGTAGCCGCGGCCGTCCGTCTTCACCTCGAGTTTGTTCAGCCGCTCCAAGCCAAACCGGAGGCTTCCCTCGGTGCCGTGGACGGCGATCGAGTGGTCGTTTTTGTGGCCATCGGCGACCCGTGAGGCCTCGAACGTGGCGAGTGCGCCCGACTCGTACTCGACGTGGGCGGCGTACGCGTCGTCGACGGTCACCGGGCGAGTCCCCGCCTCGCCCTCGCCGTCGACAGGCCGCTCGTCGACAAACGTCTGCAGCCGCCCCGACACCGACGCGACCGCACCGACCCGGTCGCCGACGAGAAACCGCGCCAGGTCGATCGTGTGAGCACCGAGGTCGCCGAGCGCGCCGCTGCCCGCGCGGTCAGCATCGGTGCGCCACGACCACGGCGCGTCCGAGTCGACCAGCCAGTCCTGGAGGTACTCACCCCGGACCTGCCGGATGTCGCCGAGGTCGCCGGCGACGATGCGGTTGCGGGCAGAGCGTATCGCCGGGACGAACCGGTAGTTGAACGCACAGCCGGCGACGGCGTCGCTCGCCTCAGCGGCCGCACGCATCCGCGCTGCCTCGTCGAGCGTGTCCGCGAGCGGCTTCTCACAGAGGACGTGCACGTCGGCCTCAAGCGCCGCGATCGCGGGCTCAGCGTGGAGGTGGTTCGGCGTGAGAACGTAGAGTACGTCGACGGCATCGACGGCGGCGCGCCAGTCGGTCGTCGTCCGGGCAAAGCCCAGCTGGTCGGCCGCCTGCTCGAGGGCCGTCTCGTCGCGCCCGACGAGCGTGTGCCGCTCGACGGCCGGCGCGTCCGGAAAGAACATCGGGAGCCGTGCGAGCGCGTTCGCGTGTGCCCGGCCCATGAACCGGTAGCCGATGACGCCGACACGGAGGGGTGGCTCGGTGTCGGTCATTCTGCCCAGTAGGCGTCGCCCGGCTGTGTCTCGAAGACGGCTCGGTCGAGCAGGTCGACCGCTTTCTCCAGCCCTTCGCGGGCGGAGGTGAGCGAGTCCTCATGCTCGATCGAGAGTGCGCCGTCGTAACCGACCAACCGGAGCGTCGAGACGACGTCCTTCCAGTGGGCTTCGTCGTGGCCGTAGCCGACGCTGCGGAACAGCCACGAGCGGTCGGCTTCGTCGGTGTACGGCGCCGCGTCGAGGACGCCTTTGACCCGCGCGTTCGCGTCGTACACCCTCGTGTCCTTCGCGTGGACGTGGTGGATCGCGCCGCCGAGATGGCGGATCGCCGCGGTGACGTCGATCCCCTGCCAGTAGAGATGCGAGGGGTCGAAGTTCGCGCCGACGCGGTCGTTCGTCGCCGCGCGGAGTTCACACAGCCCGGTCGGCTCGTAGACAAGCATGTTCGGGTGCATCTCAATAGCGAGGTCGACGTCGTGGGCGGCGGCGTGGGCGGCGAGCTCCGCCCAGTAGTTTGTCGCGCGGTCCCACTGGTAGGCGTGAGCCTCGGCGTGTTCGCCGGGCCAGGGCGCCGTCACCCAGTTGGGCACCTCATCGTTCGGCCCGCCCGCCGGCAGCCCCGAGAAGCAGGTCACCGTGTCGATGTCGAGCAGCGCGGCGAGTTCGACCGCCTCGCGCAACTCGGTGTCGGCGCGGGCGGCTCGGTCGGCGTCGGGGTGTAAGGGGTTGTTGTGCGTCGCAAGCGCCGACACCCACAGGTCGTGGGCGTCGAGGTCGGCCTGGAGCTGTTCGCGTGCGGCGGGGTCGTCGAGCAGCGCGCCGCGGTCGAGGTGGGCCTGGCCGGGGTAGCCGCCGCACCCGAGCTCGACCGCGCCGACGCCCAACTCGGCCAGATACCCGAACGCTTCGGCCCGTGGCTGGTCGCCCAACGGCACCGTAAGGACGCCGATCTCCACGGTTAGTCACCCCCCGCGGAGGCGACAGGCGCGTCCAGTTCGACCGCCCGCTCGGCCGCGGCCGAGCGGTACACCGCATCCAGCACGCGCTGGACGGCCAGCCCTTCGGTGACGGTGTTGATCCCCGGGTGGGCCCCAGCGCGGACGCCCTCGAGAAATCGTGCCTGCTCGACAGCATGCGTCGTCCGGTCGCGGGTCTCCACGTCGCTCTCGACGATGTGGTCAGCGCCGACGGTGCCGGTCTCGTACAGCGTGAGCGCCTGGCTCGCGCGGTCGAACCGGGCGCCGGCGTCGGTCCCGCGGATGAAGAACTCGTCCGTGCTCGGCCGGTTGGCGGCCCACGCGACCTCCAGACTCACGGTGCGGCCGTCCTCGCTGCGGAGAAACGCGCTTACGGAGTCTTCCACGTCGAATCCCATCGCCCCCGCGTCCTCGCCCCACATTTCGACGAAGGCGTAGTCGTCGCGCCCGCCAAAGCCCGCCCGCGTCTCACCCGTCACCTCGACGATCGCGGGGAACTCGAGGACGTAGAGGGCGAGATCCACCGCGTGGACGCCCAGATCAACGAGCGCGCCGCCGCCCGCGACCGCCTCAGAGGTAAACCACGACCCGCGGCCGGGGATTCCCCGCTGGCGGACGTAGTTCGCCTCGACATGGTAGATCTCGCCGAACCGACCAGCACGTTGGTACTCTTTCAGCACCCTGATGGCGTCGCTGAAACGGTTGTTGAACCCCACCATACAGAAGCCCGCCGCGTCGGCGGCGGCCGCGGCGATCCGCTCGGCGCTCGCAAGGTCGTGCGCTAGCGGCTTCTCGACAAGGACGTCGAGGCCAGCATCGAGTGCTGCCACCACGTGCTCCTCGTGGTAGCGGTTCGGCGTTGTGACGATGACCGCGTCGACATCGTCGAAGAGGGAGGCGGCGTCGGTGTGGACGGGCACCGCGAAGGCGTCGGCGAACCGGGTGCGGGCGTCGTCGTCGATATCCATCCCGCCGGCGAGTGTCGCGGCCCCTTCGCGTAACTGTGTGGCGTGGTGGTGTGCGATGTTCCCCAGCCCGACGATGCCGATACGGGGCGGTGAGGGGCTCACGGTCGGCCCTCGTCGGGGTGGGTGCGTGTGCGGCGCGCGTGCCGGGGTGGCGTCCCCGGTGTGTCGAACACTGACATACGTCTTTGCGTACCTGGCGGGGACACAGGCTTAACTCTGTCCGCGGCGCCGCGTTCCGGCCGATGGCCGGCCGCCGGCCCGCTGCCCGGGGTCGGCACGGCCAACACGCACCGGCGGCGCCGCTCTCTCGCTCGGTCGCGCCCGCCGCGTCCCCCGCGTCACAGCTACCGGCAGCACCTGCAACATGGTAACACTTAACCTGGTAGTGGCGGCAGGTATTGCCATGAGCGACGCCGAAGGCGGGAGCCACGCGGGCCACGACCACACGCACCACGACCACGACGGGCCGGGTTACGCCACACCACAGGCGGCTATCGAGGAGTCCGTGCCCGAGGAGGTCGCCTACGTGATGGGACTGTACGTCGGGACCGACGTCGACGCGCCTGACTTCCTCGCGGTGGTCGATCTCGACCCCGACTCCGAGACGTACGCCGAGGTGGTGAACCGCGTCGAGATGCCCAACGTCGGCGACGAACTCCACCACTTCGGGTGGAACGCCTGCTCGTCGTCGTGTCACGTCGGCGGCCTTGAGCGGCGTCACCTCGTGGTCCCGGGCCAGCGGTCCTCGCGGATTCACGTCATCGATACGAAAGACCGGCGCGATCCCACACTTGAGTCGGTCATCGAACCTGAGGAGGTGTTCGAGTACGACCTGAGCGCGCCCCACACGGTCCACTGTATCCCGGACGGCCAGATCCTCGTCTCTATGCTTGGCAACGCCGACGGCGACCTGCCGGGTGGGTTCCTCGAAATAAACGAGCAGTTCGACATCGACGGCCGGTGGGAGCCGCCGGGCGAGATCGACTTCAACTACGACTTCTGGTACCAGCCGCGCCACGGCGTAATGATCTCGAGCGAGTGGGCCGCGCCCTCAACGTATTATCCGGGTTTCGATCTTGAGGACGTGGAGAACGGCAAGTACGGGCAGGAGCTGCAGGTGTGGGACTGGGAGGCCGGCCGCGTTGAACAGACCATCGACCTCGGCGAGGAGGGGCTCATCCCTCTCGAAGTCCGGTTCCAGCACTCCCCGGAATCCACTCACGGCTACGTCGGCGCGGCCCTCTCCTCGAACGTGTTCCACTTCTACGAGGAGACCTCGCCCGCGCCCGGCGAGAATGTGGGTACGTACGCCGCCGAGAAGGTCATTGACGTGGAGGCACGCGAGCACGACGAGTGGGACATGCCCGTCCCCGGTCTCGTCACCGACCTGCTCGTCTCGATGGACGACCGCTATCTGTTCTTCTCGAACTGGCTCCACGGCGACGTCCGGATGTACGACATCTCCGACCCGGCGAACCCGCGACTCGCCGACCAGCTCTGGGCTGGTGGGCACTTCGGGCCGCGCCACCCCATCGACGGCGAGCGCGCGGTCCACGGCGGCCCGCAGATGCTTCAGCTCAGTCTGGACGGCGAGCGGCTCTACTGGACGACCTCGCTGTTCTCCTCG
>CAYZJQ010000143.1:0-6075 GCA_964478805.1 uncultured Halobacteriales archaeon
GTGGCGGTGGAGGCGGTGGAGGCGGCGGCGGCGGCGGTGGCGGTGGAGGCGGTGGAGGCGGTGGAGGCGGTGGCGGTGGTGGCGGTGGCGGCGGTGGCGGTGGCGGCGGCTTGTCGCTGGAGGCCGTGCTCGACGTAATTTACGGCTTGTTCGGCGGCCGCGAGAATATCAGGAGGCTGGCCGCCTTCGCGAGCGACCCGCTTCAGTTCTTGCGCGCCCGTGCCATTCCCCCCATCCTCGGGGCCATCTTCGGCTTCGTGTTCGATGTCAGCACCATCATCGCCCAGCCGTTCCAGTCGGTCATCGCCGCGCTCGGGACCGTCAGCGCCGCGCTGTCGCTCGCGCTCACCTCGGTCACGAGCCCGATAACCGGCGCCTTGGCACGGTCGGCCGGGCTGCTGGTCGACATCACGGCGCCGTTCGGCCCGCTGCAGCCGTTCGCGCTCGCGGGCGTCGGCATCGGGCTGAGTTACGCGGCCATCGCGCTTGCGGTTCGGACCGGCCGGGCGCTCGCCGACTCGATTCCGATCGTCAGCGGCCTTGAAACCTTCATCTTCGGTTGATAAGCATGGAACTTACAGACATCTTGACACAGCCGGCGGCGGTCGCGACGGCGCTGGGCGGCGCGCTCCTGCAGCTGCTGGGCGTCGCCTGGATCGACCCGTTCATCGGCGTGCTATTCGCCAACATCGGGACGCTGTTTACGGCGCTGTCGATCGCCGGCTTCACCATCGCGCCGGAGGTGGGGTGGCTGCCCGAAGGCACGCTGACGACGCTGACCCTCGTCGCCGCCGGCCTGTACGTGCTCAAACTGCTGGATAGCTTCGTTGACCAACTGCAGCAGCGACTCGACAATGACGACACGAATTAACGACCATGATCGGACGCATAGCGCGCGGGGTGGCCCGCGATGAGCAACCTTCCCGGCTCGGACATCCTCGGCTCGGTCTCGCTGATGGGCTTCGGGGTCATCCTCGGAGTCCTCGGCGTGATGATCTTGGCCTACTGGGTCCTCGACGAGCTGGACGACGCCGACGACGCCACGGAGGTCGTCGAGAACGTCGGCGAGCGGTCGGGCTCGGCGATCGTCGTGTTCACGGGCGTCCTCCTGACGATCGGCGACCAACTGCTCGCACTCGTCGCCGACCTCGTCGGCATCATCAACGCGCCGGTCGTGGTCGGCCACGTCATCGGCGGGCTGCTGGGCTATCTCGGCCTGCAGGGGACGATTTCACAGCAGCAGTTCGTCCTCTACTTCGGCATCGTGACGGTGGTCGCGCTCATCTGGCGGGCCTCCGCGACCCGCGGGAGGGGATTGTGAATGGTGCTGCCGGTCGGCACGCTGGCGGTCGCGGAGCTGCGGTCGATCGGCGCCATCCTCGCGCTCGCAGTGCTGCTGTACTGGAGCTACGAGCGGTTCGCGGGCGAGGGCGCCGACCCCGTGCTGCGGTCGTCGATGCAGTCGGACACGGGGACGGCGTCGATGCTGCTGTCCGGGTCGCAGGCCGTGATGGCGATGGCGGGACTCGCAGCGGCGCTGCTGCTGGCGCCCGTGGCCGGCGGCCCGGTCGTGGACTCATCGCGCCCCGTGCTGCTGGGGCTTGGCGGCCTGGTGGTCGTCCACTGGATCACAGAAAAGGAGGAGCGCGAGTGATGGCGATGCTCCCGTATCGACTCCGTGACGCGCTCGATGACCGCACGGCGCTGGAGCGGCTGGTCGCAGTGTCCGGCGCCGCCGTGCTGGTCGCGACGGCGCCGGCAGCGGTGCTCGGCGACGCCTCAATCGTGGCGGCCGCGTACATGACCGCCTGTCTCGCGCTCCTGATCGCGACCGCCTACGGCCTGCATCGGCGGCTGCTGGAGGTGGGCGGATAGATGCGGCGCCGGATGCTCCTCGCCACGCTGGCGCTGGTGCTGCTCGTCGCGCCGCTCGCCCCCGTCGCGCCGGCCACGGCTCAGGACGGCACGCCGTCGCCCACCCCGACGGCCACCCCGACGCCGACGTCGACGCCCACGCCGGAGCCGGCGGCAACGAACACGACCGAGACGGGCGCCGAGAGCTACACGCTCGAGGAGCTGCAGCGCGGCGGCCAGACCCAGGAGGGCGCGCCGCCGTCGATGCGGTATCTCGGGAGCTACGGCTCCGCGACGGTCCGGCACAACCCCGTCGGCCTCGGGTCCTCGGAGTGGGAGTATCTCAGCCGCGACACCCGCGTGCAGCGCGACGAGATTACGCTGCGGACCATCCGACTCGGCGAGCCGGACTCGGAGCTGACGGTCAACGTGGTCGCCTGGGAGCGCGGCGTCCGAACGACCGAGACCGAGAACGGCTCCACCACGACCGAGCCCGTCGCGACGAACGTCACAACCCGCGAGGTTTCGGCGCAGCTCGGCCGCGGCTACGACAGTGCTGAGATTCCGATCCCCTCGAGCTTCGGGGAGTCGCAGCGCGTGACCGTCTGGGTCGAGGAGTATCCGAGCGCCCGCTGGACGTTTAGCCACCGGACGGTCGCGACCGAGCGGACGATCGACATCAACTCGTGGGGCGACTTTCTCAGCACGCTGTTCTGGCAGATCGGGGTCTTCGCGCTGCCCGCGCTCGTCCTCGGCGGCCTGCTGGGCCGGCGACATCGCCAGAAAGCCATCGTCGGGCCGCAGTGGGGGCTCGTGAAGTGGGGGCTCGCGATCGGCATCCCCGTGGCGTTGCTGGCGAGCGTCTTCGCCTTCCAGGGGGCCGTGCTCGCGACGCGACTCCCGGCGGGGATGGCCCTCATCGTGGGCGCGCTCGCGTATGCGATCGTCTTGGAGTCGGGGCCGGAGAGCCTGCAAAAGTTCTTGTTCCGGCGTCAAGACCTGGAGCGGGCCAAGAGCCCGCGCGGCGGGGACACGCATGACTCGCGGTACGTCGACCACGTCGTGAAGACGGGGCTCCGGCGCGAGGCCGATCAAGAACTCGTCCTGATCCGCAAGGGGCTCCCGGCGTTCGTCGCGCGACTCCGCGGCTCGCTGGCGACGCTGGACATCAGCGAAATCCAGACGCATAAGAAGGGCAAACGGAGCCCCTACGAACTCGAGATCGAGCTGGACCCCGACCACGACCTGCATGACGCGCTCGTCCACGAGCCGCCGCGGCTGGACCGGCTGCCGCTGTCGCGGCCGGTCGACATCCCCGGTCTTGGCCGGACCGCGATGCCTAACCCCGGGGTTGTGCTGCCGATCGGCGGTGGCGCGGCGGCCGGCTGGCTGGTCGCCGACGCGCTGCTCGGCATCCCCGGCGTCGGGGCCGTGGTCGGCGGCGTGGTCGGGCTGCCGTTCCTCTACCGCGTGCAGAACGGCGGCGCCGAGTCCAAACCCGCGCCGTATCACAGCACACAGGCCGAGGCCAGCCTCGCCTACGAGGCCGGCGAGCACGCCGACGCGAAGCTCCTCGACGAGTACCGGGAGATCGCGTGGTCGGAGCGGATGAAGACGCCGCTCGACGCGCTGCGTGTCTCCTCGGACTTCGACGAGTCGCAAAGCCGTCGGCTGATCCAGGACGAACTCGGCAGCGAGTGGACCTCCGAGGTCCACGACGCCGCCGAGCCCGACGATCGCGGGCCGGAGGTGGCCGATGACGACTAACGCCACCGCCGGGCAGACCACGTTCCCCCAGTTCGCGCTGGACGTCCTCGATCAGCATCAGGAGACGATTCGCGTCGAGCTGCATCGCGGATTCAGCGACCGCCGCGAGGTCGTCGACTGGTGGCAGCGGGCCGCCGTCATGACCTTCGGCCACATCGCCGACGAGTGGCCGGCTGAGAGCCTGCTCCACGACCGGGCGCTGCTCCGGTATCTGGTCGGCGATGACCGCGTCTCGCGACGCGCTCGCGGGCGCTATCACAGCCAGTGGGTCGAGCCCGCGTGCAACGACGCGTATAACCACCTTCGGACGGAGGCCGTCGAGCGGCTTCCCGAGGACGGTCAGGACCCGCTGCAGGACATCGACCCGACCGGCGTCGACGACCCGGCGATGCGGCCGGCGTTCGCCTCGCTCGACCGCCGGCAGGAGGAGTGCCTGCAGACGCTATGGGGTGGGTTCGCGGACCGCGATGCCCTCTCGGCATGGGTCCACAGCCTCAATGCAGCGAGCTACGGCGAGATCGACCGCGAGTTCGCGCGCGAGCTGATGCAGGACCGGACGGCCGTGCGGTACCTGCTCGACCGGCGCGAGCAGGAGGCGGCCATCTACCGCGTGCGGCTGGCGATCGACGAACTGCTCCCGGCTTTCGCGGCCGCGGCCAAGCGGCTGCAGGCCGGCGAAAAGACGCCCCAGGAGGAGACGGGGGCGACAGCGTTCAAAGATAGAGGATAACTTACGATGGTCAACAGAGAACGAACAGATGAGTATGGCCGCGAGTGGGGCGCGAGGAGTAAGCAGACGCATCCGGACTACCCGGACCCGGACCCCGAGGCGCGAGACCCTGGGTGGCTTAACAGGCACGATGACGAGAGGTCCATCCGCCAGAAGTTCGGCATCAGCGCATGGGACCCCGACGCCTTCGAGATTTACGAGCGTCCGTATCCCAACTGCCTCGTTCACGAACCGCCGGGCGAGTCGGAGTGGGGCCACGTCGGCGGCACGAACTTCCTGTGCGTCGCCGAGAAGGGGGGCGGAAAGTCCACGTTCGGCCTGAAGTGGAGCGAGCGGCTGATGGAGGTCAATGACGAGGCGGTCGTCTGGCGCGGCTCCTCGAGCCGAGCGGAATGGTTGCCGTTCAAACACTGGACGAAACTGCTGCTCCCGGTGAACGCCGAGATCGACGCCAACTGGAAGCCGCGCGACATCCGGCAGCAGAACGCGGGCGAACCAGCCGAGCTCGAGGAAATCGTGCGCGAAGTCGAATACTACGAGGACCCGGTCGACCTGAACGAGCGGCTCGACCCCGGCAAGTTCCACGTCGTCTATCCCGACCCTTCGTTCACGGCCTGTGAGCAGATCATGGCGGAATCGGATTTCTGCCCCACGGCGGTCCCTTTCACGACCACGAGCGAAGCCGAGGAGCGGGCTGATGCGACGCCGCTGGTTCACTGGTGGTTCGCCTGGATGGTCGCGAAGCTTGAGTACGGCCCCTACGACTGGACGTCCTTGATTTTCGACGAGGCGGCCGATCTCGCGCCCGATGACGCCCAAGCCGACGCGAACGAGACGTATGAGAAGGTCCAGGCGCTGCGGCGCGTGATGGCCGACTCTCGGAAATTCAATTTCTCGCTGTTCTTCTTCGCGCACCACGAGGTCAACCTCCACAGCAAGATTAGACGGACCATGCAGTGGCGCGTGTCCCTGGCTGATGGGACCGCAAACCCCTGCCAAGAGAGCGGCGACCAGCCGCCTGTCGGCTTCAACAATATTCCAATGAAACGAGATCAACTATCACAGCGACCCATCGGCCACGGGCTGTTATGGACTGGACAGCAGTTCTCGAGATTCACTTGGGACGACATCCCGGTCGACCGGGTCGACGAAGACCGCTGGCTGAAAATCTCGCTCGACGAGGGGACTTCGCGCGCGCGTAGCTCAGACGCGCAGCAGAACACCGAGGGGGTGGCCGATGATTAAGATGTTCGCACGGGCGCGTGGCCGCGACCGGCCGCGTCTCGCGTCCGGGCGGGCGTGCCCGAACCCCGTCGGCGTGCGTGCGCCCGCGGCAATCGCCCGGCTGCCCGCACGCGGGGTTCGCACGCGGTCGGACGGAGGTGAGCGCTCGTGACGCGCGCGCTCGTGGCGGCGCTCGCGGTCATGCTGCTGTGCGCGCCCGTGCTCCCGTTCACGGCGGCGAGCCCGGCGGCGGCCGCGCCCGGCGGTATGGCGACCATCCCCGACAGCAACGTCGCCGAGGACGTCCCGACCGGCGAGAGCATCCCGCTGTCGGCGTCAGAACTCCAGGGCGGCGTGCTGGCGAGTGAGCACGCCGACTCGCTCGAGGTCGTGCTGACGACGGCCGACCACGCGCCGACCGTGATGGACAGCGACAGCGCGGCCGTCTCCGGCAACGGGATGGCCGTCGTGCTCCGAGACAGCCAGCAGTCGGCCGGGCG
>CAYZJQ010000144.1:0-5977 GCA_964478805.1 uncultured Halobacteriales archaeon
CCGAAGGAGATGTTGTCGTACACGTCCATGTGCGGGAACAGCGCGATGTTCTGGAACACCATCGAGATGCCCCGGTCCTTCGGTGGGAGGTTCGTCACCTCCCGCTCGCCGATATGGACCGACCCCTCCGTGGGGATGGTCAGGCCGGCGATTGTCTCCATCGTCGTGGACTTTCCGCAGCCCGACGGCCCGACGAGACAGATGAACTCCCCGTCTGCGATGTCGAGGTTCATCCCGTCGACCGCCGTCACGTCGTCGTACCGTTTCGTTACGTCTTTGAGTGTGACTGATGCCATGGTGTTACTCTTTAAGTGCGCCTGAGGTGAGTCCGCTCACGATTTTTTCTTGGGCGATCACGACGAGGATGGCGACCGGCAGCACCGCGATGATGCTACCCGCGGCCATCATGCCGTAAGTCACCTCGAACTGTCCTGCCTGCTGGAGCTGGAGGATACCCCGCACGATCGGCGACCACGCGGCCGCCTCGCCGTTCGTCATCAACGAGGAGAAGAAGTATTCGTTGTAGACGGCGATAAACGTCAACACGCCGGCGGTCGCGACCCCAGGAGCCGACAGGGGGACGATGACCCGGAACAGCGCGCCGAGCCGGGTCGTTCCCTCAACCCGCGCGGCGTCTTCTAGGCCGTCGGGGATTTGGCCGTAGAACGTCGTGAGGATGAAGATGGACAGCGGCATGAATAGCGCGCTGAACGGGAGGATCATCGCGCCCGGCGTGTTGTATAACTCCACGAACCCGAGTCCGCCAATATTACCGGTGAACAACCGGAACAGCGGTAGCAGGAACGCCGCCGGTGGGAAGTAGCTCACCGCGAGGATGATGAGCATGAGCGGCCGTCGCCCGGGGAATTCTAGTCGCCCGAACACATAACCTGCGAGACTGGCGATGACCAGCACAAATGCGGTCGTTACCGTCGCGAGGAACAGGCTGTTGAACATGAAGCGGGCGAACTGGACGACTTCGAATACCTCGACGAACGAGCTGGCGTCGAAGACGACCTCGCCGGCGCGGTTACGCGGGAGCAGACCGGTTGAGCCGTTCTGTGGCGTGACCGCGACCATGAGCAGCCAGTAGAACGGGAACAGCGTCGTCGCCAGGAAGAACACCGTGACGATGTAGAACATCGCCCGGTACACCTTCGCCGGGTTCTGGATGCCGCTTTTGGCCCACCGCTGGAACGGACCGCCGGTCTGTTCTTCCTCCTGTTGTGTGGTTTCGATACTCATGTTATGCCATATCCTCCCGAGCGTACCCAACGATGTACACGGATACGACGATGGCGATGATAGCGGCTGTAATGAACGCCACCGTCGCCGCCGTCCCGATTAGTCGCGTCCCGCCGAAGAACGAACCGACGACCATGCACGACAGCGACGGGACGGTGGTACAACTCGACACGGAATCGATAATACCGTACACCCGCATCGCCTGGATGGTACGGAACAGCATCGCGACCAAGATGGTCGGCAGGACAATGGGGAACGTGATGTAGCGGAACCGCTGCCACGGCGAAGCGCCGGCGACTTTCGCCACGTCGTAGAGACTTCGGTTGACCGACTGAAGCCCCGCGAGAATCAAAAGCGCCATGAACGCCGTCGTCTTCCAAATGTCTGCGACAATAACAATCATCGTTGCGTCTTGGGCGTTGGCGAGCGGCGTCGTCGATAGCAGTCCGAGCTGGTTCAACAGTGCGGGGTTCTCAGACGTCCCCACCAACAACCCGACGTTCGGATTGAACAAGAGGAAGAAGAGCATCCCCTGCACGACGATCGGGATGGCCCACGGCAGAATGATCGCGACCCGAACCCACCGTCGACCAGTGAAATCCTGATTGAGGACGAGTGCCTGGCCAAACCCGATGAGCGTCTCGAAAAAGACGCTTGCAATGGTGAAAATGAGCGTCACCGTCAGCGCTGACTCGAACAGCGCGCCGAAGGAAAGCTCCGTTGGTAAGAACGGCGCCGGCATCAGGGCGTTCCGCTCGCCCGTCAGCACTGCAACGTAGTTTTCGAGACCGACGAAGGGACCTACGTTGGCGGTTCCGGTGATGGCGTCTGCAAACAGTGACAGCCGAAACGTCGATACAAGTGGCCAGAATGCGATGAGCGTCAACAGAAGCAGCGGGGGTGTTAACAGGAAATAGGCGAACCCAGTGTCACCTAAGTTCTCCATCCACCTGACGAACGAGGTGTATACTCCTCCACCCCCGCCGGCAGCGTCGGCTGGCCCCGTTTCTTGTTGGGTTGCCATGGTAATGAATAACAAATAACTACGACTTAGTTCTTAGCCCTGCTGCTCCAGCGACTCGAGGGAGCCCGCCAGCGAAGACATTGCGTCCTCTGGACTCTTCTGTTGGCGGATACAGGAGTTGACTTCCGAGGCGACCTGCGTCGATTGCTGGGGCCAGATCGCCGTGACGGGCCGCGGCACCGCGTTGCTTGCGGCGACCTGCAGCGAATCGACGTACCGGCCAATAATGTCGAGCTCTTGGGTCTCGCTGGTGTTGATGAGGTCCGGAATCGGCGGGATCCACCCACCGATCTCGAAGAGGTCGAGCCGGACCTGATCGTTGTTGAGTGCTTGGAATACCTGCAGTGCAGCCTGCTTCTTCGCGTCCGAGGCGTTCGGGTTGAGACAGAGGTGCCAGCCGCCCAGCGCCGACGTGGAGCCGCCGATCTCCGGCCCGTAAGCGGAGTCTTCTGCTGATACCGCGAACGGAATCGGCATCACGCCGAGGTCTTCGCCGTACACGTCGGAGGCACCGTTGATGTTGATAGAGTACGGCCAGTTGCGCAATGCGACCGTTCGGCCCTGGGTAAACGGTTCGCGCGAGGGCTCCTCGGTGTACTGGACGACCGCGTCCGGCGAGATGTCCTGGTAGCCGTCCAAGGCGAACTCGTCGTCCGAGCCGTGGATGAACGTCCGCATCATCCGCAGCGCATTGATTACCGGCTCCTCCTCAACGGTGATCGGCCGGTCACCGATTGGGCCGAACAGGTTCTGGAACTCGCCGAAGTATGAGCCTCCCCACGATCCCATGAACTCGACGAAGTCACAGCACGACAACCCAACGTAGGAGGCCCCCTGCCAGTTGAACCCCTGTTCCATCCCGTCGATTTCCATCCCGTCGGCGACGACGTTCGAGAACTCCGTCCATTGCATCGGCTCTGTTGCCCACGTGTCGAAGTCTGAGTCGGAGTAGCCGGCCTCCCGAAGGATGTCCTTCCGGTACTGGATCGTCGGGAAGTCGGCGAACAACGGAATGCCGAACAGGTCGCCGTCCTGGTTGGATGCCGTCGCCAACATCGTATCCAGATAGCTGTCCTGGATGTCCGAGATGAGGCTGTCCGGGAACGACGCGGAGAGGTTCTGGAGCTGGTTGCGAGCGATGAACGGAACCGTCCACCCGTTGTCCATCATCATGATGGTCGGCGACCCCTCGCCTGCACTCAGCAGCTGCTGGAACTGGCTCTGGCGGTCGCCAGACTCGAACGAGCCCGCGAGCCAATCGATATTGACGCTGTCCGGGAGGCCACCGTTCTCTCGCAGCGTCTGGTCGATTTGATCGCTCGCCCCCTCGAAGTTGGAATCGGCGAGCAGTTGAATCGTGACTTCCTCTTCAGGCGGCTCTGTGCTGATTGGCGTGTCCGTGTCGCCACCACCACCGCCACCGCCGCCACCGCCGGAACAACCTGCGATTCCGACCGCGATGCCGGATGCCCCCGTTGCCTTGACGAACTGGCGCCGCGAGACACCGCTCGAACCGATTCCGGTGTTGTCATTATCTACCATGGTCCGTGCGCTCTTTATCACCAATACATGAAAAGGGTAGCGGATTTACAACGGTCGTTGTAAATAGTTCGTCGCGCCGTTGGAGGTAGGCCTTGCTACGCCGTTTACCCGGACTCCGCGCTGTTTTAATCGGGTAGACCGTCGAGAACGGTGATTCGCCGGGCTTCTACGTCTTCAAGCATTGCGCCCCAGCCGCCCACCGTCACCTGGCCGTCGGCGGTCTCGAGTGTCAGAGAGACCTGTCCCGCGAGTCGCTCTACCGTCGATCCGTCCGTTCCCCCGACCACGTCGGCGTCCGTGACGACGCCCGTGACGGCGGTGTGTTCGCCCGTGGTCGTATCTAATCCCTCTACCCGCACCCGAAACCGCTCGCCCGCCTCAACCAAGGGTCGGAGATCGCGGACGCACCCCCTGATGTCGACATAACCGACCGTTGCTCCGCTCGCCTCGTGGTACACCGTCTCCCAGTGCTCCCACAAGCAGGTGAGGAAGTACCAGTGGAACACGTAGGTGTGCGTACGGTCGTCAACGAGGACGCCGTACTGGTCGGCAGAGTCGGGGTGGTGAGAAAAGCAGGTCTTCTCGCGGTCGACCAAGACGACGAACGGCGCCGGCAGCCCGCGGTGGCGTGCTTCATGACAGGCTCCTTCGAACCGCTCGCTTGAGGGGACCGTGCCGTCAGGATGCGTGTGAATCGAAACCCGCGTCGAGACGCCCCGATCGTGAGCTTCGGCCAATCGCGGACGGAGTCGCTTGAAGTCATCGACGGTCGCGGAGAGCTGAATTTGGTAAGTTGCCTTGTCAATGAACGCTTCTGCTCGCTCGACGACCGTATTGAACCCGGAGACGATGCTTGTTCGACTACTCTCGAGTTTGGGTTGCTCCCACCGTTCGCCTACCTCGTCGGCAGCCGCGTCGAACCGATTGGCCCGCTCGCGTAGGTCCTCGACAACGGGAGCCGGGCTGTGAGCTCTTGCATGCAGCGAGCCAGTCTGGTATGTCTCCACGTAGCCACGCGCCTCCAGCGCATCGAGCACGTCATAAATGCGCGGTGCCGGGACGTCGCTCGCCTCCGCGACGGCGGTCGCGGAGGCGGCTCCGAGATCGAGAAGGGTAACGTATGCTGACGCTTGGTATGGCGACAGCCCAGCGGTTTCGAGCGTCTCTATCAGTGCCCCGCTGTCCATGGTCTCTCGTGATGCCGCCAATGGCTAAAACCCCCCTCCTGCGGATCTCTTTAGGTATCCTTCGCCGCCGCGGGCCACCGGGGCGTGACAGGCGCTTCGATGCGTTCACGCTGATCCGAAGATAGCGACAGCTCAAGCGCGCCGAGATTATCCTCAAGATGCGGCTGCGTGCGCGGACCGATAATGGGAGCGTCGACTACCTCCTGCGAGAGCAGCCATGCGAGCGCGACCTGTGCCGTCGTCGTCGACTTCGCCGCCGCCACCTCTCGGATCGTTTCGAGCACCTGCCAGTTCTCCTCAGTGAACCGCGCGGCGGTGTACTCGTCAGTCGCGGCTCGGCCGGACTCTGGCGCCTCGCCACGCTCGTACTTCCCGGCAAGGAAGCCGCCGGCCAGCGGCGACCACGGGAGCACGCCGATTCCTTCGCTGTCGCAGACCGGGAGAACGTTCACCTCCTCGTGGCGGTCGACTGCGTTGTATTCTGGTTGCATCGAGACGAACCGCTGGTGGTTGTCGGCATCGGCTTGATACAGCGCCTTCGTGAACTTCCAAGCTGGCATCGTGCTTGCGCCGACGTATCGCACCAACCCCTCGTCGACGAGGTAATCGAGCGCGGACAGCGTCTCCGCAAGCGGAGTGTCATCATCAAAGCGATGGATCTGGTACAGGTCGATGTAGTCGAGCCCGAGTCGGTTGAGCGAGGCGTGACACTGGTCGATGACGTGTTTGCGTGAGAGTCCCGACTGATTGGGCCCGTCGCCCATCTGGCCGAACACTTTCGTTGCGACCACGAGTTCGGAGCGGTCTCGTTCGGCCACTGAGTCGCCGACGATCCGCTCGCTTTCGCCGCGCGAGTAGACGTTTGCTGTATCGAGAAAATTGACTCCTGCGTCCATCGCCGCCGCGAGAAGGTCGTGGCTCGCGGCCTCGTCGTTGAGCATCCACGGTTCCCCGCTCCCAAAGTTCATACAGCCGAGAC
>CAYZJQ010000145.1:0-5922 GCA_964478805.1 uncultured Halobacteriales archaeon
CGTAATAAGCCCGGCGAACTGTTACGATATTCGCAGCCGAGTTTCGGGTTTCGAACTCTCGGGCGCGCAGGCGGCTACGCTTCCGGGAAGAACGGCGCCGGGTGGTCGTGACAGAAGTGGACGAACTCCTCGGAGAGGCGTCGGACGTGCGTCCACAGTTCCCCGTCCTCATCGGCCAGCCGGCCGAGCGTCCGCAGCCCCTCGTCGTCGTAGTACAGTGGACAGCAGACCGCCCGCTCCGCGTCGGGGGCTTTGAGCACGAGCAACGCGAACGTGATGCCCGCCTCCGCGCGGTAGACATCGTGGTCGGAAAACGAACACTGGTCAACCCACGCCGCCAACTCCTCAAACTCGTCGTCCGGGACGAGCACATCGAACCCCCGGTGCGAGTCGGTAACGACCGTCACGTCGCCGGGGTGGAGCTCGAGGGGCTCCCAGCCGGCCTCGCGGAACTCGGCGGCGGTCGCCTCCATGTCCGCGATGAGGTCGTCCCAGTGTTCTCTGATGGCTGTCTCAGCGTCCTGGCCGGCGAACGGCGGTCCGTCAGGGGCGTCCTCGTTGCTCATACCCGTTCGCGGCGGCCCCGGGAGAAAAGCCTCCCGTGTCAGTCGTCCGCCGCAGACTCTTGCTCCTCGGGTGCCGCCGCCCGGGCCGTGATATCGATCGGCTCCGACTCCCAGTAGCGGTGGTCCTCAACGGCGCGGAAACAGGCGGCTGACTGGCGTTCGACGCCGGCCGAGTAGGTGTCCGGCGCCGCGTCGCGACACGCCTCACGGGCGTACGGACACCGGGTGTGGAACCGACAGCCAGCAGGCGGGTTTCGTGGCGAAGGGACGTCCCCCGCAAGCGCATCCACGCGGCGGCCGCGCTCGCTCGTGTCGGCCCGCGGTACGCTCTCGAGGAGCTTCTGTGTGTAGGGATGCTGAGGGTCCTCGAAGATGGCATCGACGGGGCCTCGCTCGACGATTTCACCGAGATACATCACCGCGACGCGGTCGGAGATATGTCTGACGACGGAGAGGTCGTGCGCGATGAACAGGTAGGTGAGCCCGAACTCCTCCTGGAGGTCGTCGAGGAGATTGAGGATCTGTGCCTGGACGCTCACGTCCAGCGCGGAGACCGGCTCGTCGAGAACGATGAACTCCGGGTCTAAAGCGAGCGCGCGGGCGATACCGATGCGCTGGCGCTGGCCGCCGGAGAATTCGTGGGGATATCGGTCCACCTGGCCGGCCGAGAGACCGACCCGCTCGAGCAGTGCCTGCGCGCGCTCGCGGCGGAGCCGGCGGTCACCCCGGCCGACGACCACGTCGACCCCGAGGGTGTCACCGTCCGGCTCAAGGGTAAGCCGCAGGTCCTCGGCGACCGCCACCCGGTACGTCGCGTCATCACCCTCGGCGAACGCGACGGTCGGGTCCGTTAGTTCCGCCTCGTCCGGCCGGGCGGCCTCGCCGTGGACCCGCTCGACCGTGACGTGGGCGACAGCGACCTGCTCGGCCGTACCGTCGTAGCCGTCGACCGACGCGGCCGGGACCGGATCGACCACGCGGTCGATATCGCCGGCCACGCTGACCGCCACAGCGGCCTCGTCGACGCTTTCGGCGGTGATGACGGCGTGGCTGTCGACGGCGGGGTCGGTCGCCGGTCGGTCGTGGACGACGAGCGGCTCGGCGATCACCTCCCCGGCCGTCATTCGTGGGTCGAGGCTGGAGAAAGGGTCCTGGAAGACGACCTGTGCACGCTGGCGGAACGCGTCGAGTTCGTCGTCCGCCATCGAGAAGACGCTCTCGCCGTCAAACCGGACGTCCCCGGCGGTCGGCTCTTTGAGGGCGAGCAGCGTCTCGCCGGTCGTCGACTTCCCACACCCGGACTCGCCGACCAACCCGAGCGTCTCCCCGCGCTCCACCGAGAAGCTGATGCCATCGACCGCTTTCACGCTCGTCCGTTCGAACCCGAGCAGTCGGTCAAAGAGGCCGTCGTTCTCGGCGTAGTACTTCTTGAGCCCCTCCACCTCGAGTACGGCATCGGATACGCCGTCAGCGTCGCTCATTGGCGCTCACCCCCAGCGAAGTAGCCCTCCGGGAGCGCCTCGTACTCGTCGTACTCGCGGTCGACGAGCACACAGCGGGCAGCGTGCTCGTCGCCACCGGCCTCGCGCTCGCCGGGTGGGGTGAGACACGACTCCATCGCCTTCGGACAGCGGTCCGCGAAGTAACACCGGTCGCCCATCTCCGCGTCGAGCAGGCTCGGGACGTTCCCTTCGATGGGTTGCAGACGGGGTGCGGGGTCATCGAGGTCCGGGATAGAGCCGATCAGCCCCTGCGTGTACGGGTGGATCGGGTCGTCGAACACGTCCGCGAGCGTCCCCCGCTCGACGATCTCACCGGCGTACATCACCGCGACACGATCGCACATTCGTGCGATAACGCCCAGGTCATGGGTGATGAGCACGATGCTCATATCCCGCTCGGCCTGGATGTCGCGCAACAGTTCGAGGATCTGTGCTTGGATGGTCACGTCCAGCGCCGTCGTCGGCTCGTCGGCAACGAGAACGTCCGGCTCGCCTGCCAACGCCTGGGCGATCATTGCCCGCTGTAACATCCCGCCAGAGAACTCGTGAGGGTACTCGTCGGCGCGCTTCTCGGGGTCAGGGATGCCGACCTGTTCGAGCAGTTCCACCGCGCGCTCGTGGCTTGCATCGTCGGTGTAGTCGCGGCCAGGCACCAGCGCGTCGGCGACGTACGAGCCGAGCCCGTACCCTTGGGTGCGGGCGCGCGTCGACCGTGGGGTCGCGGAGGCGCGCCGTTGCACCTCGACCGCCTCGGCGATCTGCTCGCCGACCGTCAGCGAGGGGTTGAAGCTGCTCATTGGATCTTGGAAGATCATGCTGAACGTCGGCCCACGCAGCGACCGGCGAACCCGCTCCGGAACCGCCCGGAGGTTGACGAACTCTCCGTCCGCGGCGTCGGGGAACTCCTCAGCAAGGTCGGGCTTGCGGAGCCACACTTCACCAGAGGTGATTCGACCGGGCGACTCGACGAGGTCGATCAGCGACAGCGCGGTCACCGACTTGCCCGACCCCGACTCGCCGACGATGCCGAGGATTTCTCCCTTGCGGACGTCGAAGCTCACCGACTCGACGGCGTTGACCTGCCCTTCGCCGGTGAAGAACCGTGTCGAGAGGTCCGCAACGCGCAACTGGTCGCGGGCCATCAGACGCCACCTCCTTCGCCTTCGATACCGGGATCTAACGCGTCGCGCAGCCAGTCACCGACGAGGTTGATACCGATGACGGTCAACACGATAGCGAGGCCGGGCATCGCGGCGATCCACCACGCAGTCGTCTGGTACTGTCGGCCCTGTGCGATGTCGAAGCCCCACGAGAGGGTCGTCCCCGAGAAGCCGAGGAACGATAGCGCGCTTTCGAGGAGCACGATGGCTGCGATCTGGATGGTCGCAAGCACAAGGATGGGGGTCAGACTGTTGGGAAGGACGTGCTTACGGATGATGAACCCGTCCGAGCCGCCGATGGCCTCCGCGGCCTTGACGTACTCCTCCTCGCTGACGCCGAGCGCCTCGCCGCGGGCGACCCGGGCGAACCACACCCAGTTGACCACGCCGACAACGACAATGACGGTGCCGGGGAGGGTGAACGTCTCCGGCATCCCGGTCGGGTACGTGAGGCCGCCAGGGAGCGATAGTCCGGCCCGTATCGCCTCGGAGAGCCCCAACGCGACGAGTGGGTCGGGCACGGGGACGGCCACCTGGCCGAACAGCCCCACCAGTGCGATGGCAAGCACGAGCGACGGGAACGCGAGACTCACGTCCGCGACCCGCATCAGGGCGTCGTCGATTCGGCCCTTGTAGTAGCCGGAGACGAGTCCAACCGGAACACCGATCACCACCGCAAGTAACGTCCCGAGCAGCCCCACGAGCAGCGAGGTCCGCGCACCGTAGATAACCCGTGAGAGCATATCGCGGCCGAGCCCGTCCGTCCCGAGCGGGTGGGCGACGGTCGCGTTCACCTGCACCTGCTCGCTGATGATCTGCACCTCGCCGTCGACCGTCTCCTGGGTCGTCTGATTTTCAACGCGGCTGAAGCCAAGCGGCGGCTGGCGGGCGTTGTCAGTGTCCTGGCTCGTCGGGTTCCACGGGGCGACCAGCGGCGCGAACGTCGCCAACAAAATGACGACGACCAGAAGCACGATACCGACCTTCGCGAGCGCGCTCGACCGCAGTTCCGATTTCAGGTTCCGAACCGTCCGCGGCGAGATCGTGTTTCGGAGCCCACGGCCGACCGCGACCAACAGGTCGTCAAGCAGCGTCATTCCATCACCTGCGGATTGAGTTTAGCGTACAACGCGTCGACGACGATGTTCACGATGACGAACCCAGCACCGATAACGACCAGACACCCCTGGATAAGCGGCCAGTCGCGGTTATTAATCGCGTCGATGACGAGCGTGCCGAGCCCAGGCCAGTCGAACACCGCCTCGGTGATGACTGCACCGCCGATCAGCGTCCCCAACTGCAGGCCGACGACGGTGATGACGGGGATCAGTGTGTTCCGCAGCGCGTGGCGGTACCGGACCAGCGTCTCAGGGAGCCCCTTTGCGCGCGCTGCCTGGACGTAGCCGCGCCCCAGCTGATCGAGCATCCCAGAGCGGGTCAACCGCGTGATGAGCGCCGTGAAATACGTCCCGAGGGTGACCGCCGGCAGCACGAGATGGGCAACGAAGTTGCGAGCGTCGGCGAGGAACGCGCTGCCGTCCAAGGGGAGCCGAAACACGAACCGGCCGAACTGCACGTTCCCACCCGCCAGTGAGACGATGGGCCCGTCGACGGTCACGACGAGGAGATTGCCAACCGTCTCGAGGAAGCCGACCGGTCGCGAACTCGTCGGGAACACGTCGAACTGGACCGCGAGGACGACCACCAGCATCACGCCCAGCCAGAAGTTGGGCGTCGAGATGCCAAGCAGCGAGAACAGCGTCGCGCCGTAGTCGGTCGGGCTATGACGCTTGGTTGCGCTGAGGACGCCAAGTGGGATCGACAGGCCGATCGCGACCGCCGTCGCGGCAACCGCGAGCTCAAGCGTCGCCGGGAGCTTCGCGAACACCCGCGGCGCGACCGCCGTGCCCGACCGGTACGAGTATCCCATATCGCCCTGCACCAACGAGACCACGTAGTCGGCGTACTGGACGTACAACGGCTCGTTCAGGCCGAGTGACTCGGCGATCCGCTGACGGGTCGCCTGGCTCGCGTCCAACGGCGCGATGAAGTCGACCGGGCTCCCCGGCGTCACGAACCGGAGGAGAAACAGCACGGTGACGACGCCGAACACGACACCGACTCCTTGGAGCGTCCGCTTCGCGAGAAACCGGCCGTAGGAGGCCATCTCACACCACCTTGGCGGCGGTCATGCAGGCTCAGTTCTGGCCGCCCATGCTCTGGGCTTGGTTCATGAGTTCGTCGACCCGCTCGTTCTCGTAAGAGGTGAGCGACCCACCGGTGGTGAGCAGTGGGAGGATAGTCTGGCTCGCGTCGAACGTCGCGTTCCCCCATCCGATGAGGTAGAAGTCGGGGCTCGTGTCGAGGTTGCCGTCGAGCAACTCGCTCGCAAGGTTCCCGAAGTCGCGCTGCCGGACCTCGGCGGAGACGTTCTCCAGCTCGTCGATATAGCCGACGACGGCCTGGGCAATCTCCAGATCCTTCAGGTAGCGTCCGTTCGGCGTGTGGAGTTCGATCTCCGCGCCGGCATAGCCGCTCTCCTCAACGAGCCGCTCGGCCTCGTCGGGGTCGTACGGGTACGGGTCGACATCCTCGTTGTGGCCGGTGAATCCTTCGAGGGTCGGCTGGCCGGTCTGGTCGGCGAACCCGGAGAGGACGTTCGCGATGATGCTCTCGAGGTCGACGGCGTAGTTC
>CAYZJQ010000146.1:0-5695 GCA_964478805.1 uncultured Halobacteriales archaeon
GGAACGGCGTCCGTGGATAAGCCGCGTCGTTTCGGGCGAACGTTGCCGGCTCGAGATCCTATACGGGGTAGTCGGCATCGGGGTCGACGACCCGGTCAACCTCCGCAGGGGCACGCCAGTCGGTTGCGAGTTCGAGGAACTGGACCAGCATGTTGCCGGTCGCACCCCACACGGTGTACCCGTCGACGTGGAAGAAATGGAGCCTGACGTCGCCGTAGTGTGGATGTTCGCGTCGTTCGCTCTCGTAGTTGGCGAGATCGGTCAACGCGGTCAGCGGGAGCAGCACGACCTCAGCGACCTCGCGGTCGTCGGGCACCCACTCCTGATCGGGGACGCGTGCCACGAACGGACGCACGGAGTAGCTGGTTACCGTTGCGATGTCATCGAGCCGGCCGACCACGTCGACGGCGGCGGTCGCCATACCAACCTCCTCTCGCGACTCTCTCAGCGCGGTCGCGAGCAAGTCCTCGTCAGAGGGCTCCCGGCCGCCACCCGGGAACGACATCTGGCCGGCGTGCTCGCCGAGGTGGTCGGCCCGTTTGATGAAGAGAACGTGCGGCCGACCGTCACGCTCGACCACGGGCACGAGCACCGCTGCCTCGCGCTCGCCCTCGGACACCGCGACGGGGGCGTGCTCGCGGACGCGATCGAGCGCGAGGTCCATACACAGCGGTGGAGGCGGGTCGGCATAAGTCGCCCGCCCGCCGGTCTCCGCCGCCCGTACAGGGGCATCTCGTGTCACTTCTCGCCGAGCGCCGCGTCCAACTGTGTGCGCAGCTCTGCGAGATCAGCGTCACCCCATGTCTCTAGATCGTAGCTCACGTCGAGCAGCCGCCGGATCTCGGCGTCGTTCTCGGCTGCGACCGCGCGGGCGACGTCGCCACGGAATCGGCGCTCGGCCGCCAGCGCCGCCCGCTTGCGCTCCGGGGCACGCGCACCCACCTCGAGGATATGCGGGAGATCTTCGGCCCCCTCTGGGAGCGTCGGGAACGCGGTCGGCCCGACGGCGATCCGTTCCTCGCCGTCGACAGTCTCGTAGGAGACCAGTGCGTACGCGGCGAGTGCGGTCTCTACGGTCGTCGTGTCGATGTCCGCATCCCGCCGGTACGCGTACTCCTCCAGCGCGCGGTCGAGTTCCGGTCGGGTGAGGGCTCCGAACAGGTCGACGATCCCCGCGAGCTCGTCGGGATCGAGCGACATCTCAGTCGCGTTCCTCCCTGACGTCGGCCGCGACGGCCGCCTCGACGGCCGCCGGATCGACCGGCGCGTCGCGCCACGCCGGCAGTCGGTCGTCCCCACCGGGTGGGGTGACCGCGGCGGCGTACTCGCGGATTTGTGCTCGCTCGTCCCCGCGGTCGTATGCGAAGCCGTTGAACGCGGCGTCGGTCGCGTAGCTGCGGACGAGCGACTCCGCGGCCCCGCGGTAGCGGTCGGGAAGCGTTTCGTACTCGGGAGTCACGCCTCCTTCCTCGACGACGCGCAAGAGGGCGTCAGCCACCTCCTCGCTCATCGTTGACAGCCCAGCAGGCCCGGAGACAGCGCGGTGGTCGTGTTCATGACGGCCGAGGTCGACCTGAGCGGAGCCGTCGACCCCTGCGGCTGCGTGAGCATCGCCTAGTGTCCCCACCTCGAGCCCCCAGCCGCGCTGGACGCGCAGCGATCGGGCCAGGTCGCTCGTTGCGGCGAACTCGCCGGCCAGCGCGTATCGGAATGCCCCGAGATACTCGAGGATCTCGGCTCCAGGATGAGCGGTGGCGAGTGCCTGGACGAGCGGGCGGTACAGCAGGCGGAACAGTCGGCCGTAGAGCCGCTCGTTCTCCACTCGTGCGTAATACCCTTTCGCGAACGAGAAGCCGTGGTCGAGCGGAAAGAGCAGGCGGGGGACGTGTGCCGGTGAGTAGGTCTTCGCGTCGGCATCGTGGACGGCGACGAACTCCGAGCGGGCGGCGACGCCGAGTCCAAGCCACACGTCACGGCCCTTCCCGCGGGTCCCGTTGAGGCCGTTCTCGGCGAGTAGCTCCTGCAGGTTTGGTCCGTCGCACCACAGCACCGTACAGTCGAGGTCGAACCCCTCAAGCCAGGTGGCGACGGTGGGCAACTGTGCGGGGGCGGCCCGCAGCGGGACGACGACCCGTTCGGGGTCTACGCTCTCGAGGGCCGTCAGGACGCGCTCCGCGGCCAGCGAAGCATGCTCCCGCTCGGTCATTGGGACGACGACGGCCGCCCGGTCGGTCGGTGCGTCCGGGTGCGGGTCGGCGAAATCGTGGAGCGTGGTGACCTGCTCCTGGACGTACTCCATTATATGTCCGGAGGGTCGGACTCGGTTTAGTGGTTGCCACTGCGGGGGTATCGGCCGGTCGTTTCCGCCCCGATCAGGCCCCTGTCCCGGTCGTGTTTCGGCCCGCAGGGAGGCGCCCGGTGGCGTACAGTGCGAGCAGGGCGACGAGCAGAATCGCCAACCCGGTCCCGAACGCCGTGTAGAGGACGTCAAAGCCCATGCCCGCGTCGGTGAGCGAGCCGACCACGCCGCTACCGAACGCTTGGGGCAGCATCATCGACGCCGAGTAGGCGGTGTACGCCGACGCGCGGTGGTGGTCGGGGAGCGTCCCGAGCAGGTAGGTGTCCATGGTCGGGAACAGCGAGTGGATGACGTAGCCGAGCACGACCGAGACGGCGACGAGCGGCCACAACCCCGTCGCATGCGGGAGGGCGAACAGGCAGGCGCTAAACCCGCCGACGACGGCCAACAGCAGCGGCACGTTCGACACGCGATCCGCGAGCCGGCCGGTAAGGAGGAACGCGGGCACCCCAGCCGCGAACACCACGGAGAGGAGTAGACTCGCGGTCTGCCGGTCCAGCCCTTTCGTCGTCATGTAGGTGGGATAGAAATTGAACAGGCCGTTCCAGACGAATCCTACCGAGCCGGTGATGACGACGCCCGTGAGAATGATCGGCAGTTGAGCACGGACCGCCGCGAGTAGGTCGCGGTCGCGGCTGCCGGCGTTAGGGAGGTCGGTCCGGCGAGCGACGAGCCACAGCACCGCCGTCGTCAGGGCGGCAACGACGGCGACGAGCCGGAAGGTGTCCTGCCAATCTCCGAGCACACGGACAACGCCGATAACGAGAACGGAAGATCCGGCTGCCGCGAGCTGCGAGGACATCCCGTGGACACCGAGCGCACGGCCGACGCCCTCTGGGAACAACTCGGCGACAAGTGGGTTCGCGGCGATGAAGTAGACGCCCGAGGCCAACCCCATGAGAAAGGCGCCGACGGTGACCGCCGCGACGGACTCGGCGAGGCCAGTGAGCGTCGCCGCGGCGGTTAGCACAAGTCCGGCCCCGGCGACGATGTGATGGCGGTCGACGCGGGTGAGCAGCCACCCCGTCGGGACGCGCGGTAACGCGCTGCCGAACCAGGCAGCGCTGGCGACGACGCCAAGCGAGCCGGCGGTCACCCCGAAGTCCGCGGCCATGAACTCGATGAGTGGGGCGAAGACGACCCGCGCGAGGTTCACGAGAAAGACCATCGAACAGAGGGAGGCGAAGAGACGGCGACGGGTCACGGCTGGGCTTCGCCACCGCCGGCTTAAGAGCTGTCGGACCCCGACCACCCACCGCGTTTTAACACCCGGCCCGCCTACCGGCGCGTATGGATACCGTTCGACAGGGCTTGCGCGGCGGCGACATCGAGAAGGACACCTACGAGCGGCTCATCTGTACCCACTGCGAGGAGCGACTAGACTCCAGAGACAATCCTGACGGCGTCGGCAAGGTTCGCTCGTGTCCGGAGTGTGGCCGCCAGTACAAACAGATCGGCTGACCCCTCGGGCGCACGATCGCCAGCCGCGCCGCTTATCGGTGCGTGGCCACTATCTCGTTTCGTGTCTCACTTGCGCCAGCCCGGTGAGCGTCCGTGATCGGTCGCTACCGGAACGCGCTGCTGTTCGTCACGCTCGCCTGCCTGTTCGGAGTCTCCTTTGTCGCGATCAAGACCGGTCTTGCTGAGCTGCCGCCGCTGCTGTTCGCCGCCTTCCGATTCGACGTAGCCGCGCCACCGCTGCTTGCGTACGCCGCGTGGCGCTACGACGAGTGGGTACCGCGGACGCGCGCCGACCTGCTGGCCGTCGTGGTCGGTGCCGTCGCGCTGATCGCGTTGAACAACGGCTTCCTCTTTCTCGGACAGCGGACCACGACACCGGCGGCGGCGTCGGTAATGTACGGGCTCAATCCGATCCTCGCGCCGGTAGTCGCGGTCGTCGTCCTGAACCAGCGGCTTGATGCCCGCGGCGTCATCGGCGTCCTACTCGGGCTAATCGGCGTCGTAATCATCGTCCAACCGTCGCCGGCGTCGCTGATGGCCGGCTCGACGGTCGGGCAATTGTTCGTCCTCGCGGCGGCCGCGAGCGTTGCCGTCGGGAGCGTGCTGCTCCGACGCGTCGCCAACCCGCTTGCGAGCGTCCCGACGACCGCGTGGGCGATGGCCGTCGGCGCAGGCGTGCTCCACCTCGCCAGCCTCGCGACCGGTGAACCGGTTGTCACGACTGCGACGGCGCCGGTAGTGGGTGCTGTCCTCGTCGTCGGGGTGGTCTCAACGGCGTTCGCCTACCCCATCTACTTCGGGCTCATCCGCACCATCGGCCCGGTCCGGGCAAACCTGGTTGCGTACTTGGTCCCCGTCGTCGCGGCGGTGACGGGATGGCTCCTGCTCGGCGAGCCGGTGACGCCCGCGACCGGACTCGGATTCCTCGTCGTCCTTGCCGGCGTCGCGCTGCTCGAGCGCGACGTCATCGCCGCCGAACTTGGGCGGCTCCGCGGCCGTCCGCCCGTCTCGGCGGACGACTAACCGCCCGGGACGTTCGATTCAGTTCTCGGCTGCCCGCTCGCCGCGGAGCCAGACGTAGTCGCACGCCTCAAGTGTGAGCGTCACGCCGCCGTCCGCGACGTGGTACGTGCCGTCGCCGAGTAGTTGTGCGGTCCGCTGGTCGGGAACGTCCCAGCCGACGACCGACTCGCGCGGCTCGTCGGCGAAACTGTGGGCGAACAGCAGCGCGGTGTCGGCAGTGTCGATGCGGTGGACGGCGACGTCTTTGTGGCCGGATTCGAGCAGTTGGAAGTCGCCGTGGGCGATCGCGGGGGTCGCCTGCCGCGTCTCCACCGCACGCTTGACCCGCGAGTGTAGGGAATCGGGGTCATCCAGCTGTGCGGCGGCGTTGAGGTTCTGATAGCCGTACGCGCCGTGGGCGATAACGGGGTTGTAACAATCGTCCGAGTCAGCCGTCGAGAAGCCGCCATTCTTCGAGTCGTCCCACTGCATCGGCGTGCGGACGGACTCACGCTCGTCGAGCCAGAGGTCAGAGCCCATTCCGATCTCGTCACCCGAGAGGATCACGGGCGTGCCCGGATACGAGAGCAGCAGCGCGTGGGCCATCGCGATCCGGTCGTGGTCGCCGCCGAGCAGGTCCGCCAATCGGAGTCGGTGGCCTCGCCCGAAGATCCACGACGAGCCGTCATCCGGGCCGAAGAACTCGCGGGCGTGTTCGAGCGTCTCGTGGGGGAGTTTCAGCAGGTTCCACTCGTCGTGGTTGCGCAGTAAGTTCGCCCACCCGCCCACCTCCGAGACGTCGGGCAGCACCTCGTCGGCACGTCGAAGCGGCCAAGTGTCCTTCACGCCGATGGCATACACCATGTGGGCGTT
>CAYZJQ010000147.1:0-476 GCA_964478805.1 uncultured Halobacteriales archaeon
AAGTGGGTCGGCGAGTCAGAAAAAGCGATCCGACAGACGTTCCGTAAGGCCCGGCAAGTGTCGCCCACCGTCATCTTCTTCGACGAGCTCGACTCGCTGGCGCCAGGGCGAGGGGGTGACGTCGGCTCAAACGTCTCTGAACGGGTCGTCAACCAGCTGCTCACCGAACTCGACGGGCTTGAGGACATGGGCGACGTGATGGTCATCGGAGCGACCAATCGCCCGGACATGATCGACCCTGCCCTCATCAGGAGCGGTCGGTTCGACCGACTCGTGATGATCGGCGAACCCGGACTTGAAGGCCGCGAGCAGATCTTCCAGATCCATACCGAGGGGATGCCACTCTCGCCGGACGTGAGCCTTCGGGAGCTGGCGGAGGTCACTGACGGTTACGTCGGCTCCGACATCGAGTCGATCGCCCGCGAGGCGGCCATCCAGGCGCTGCGCGAGGCCGACGACGCGGAGGAGGTGGAGAT
>CAYZJQ010000147.1:486-5582 GCA_964478805.1 uncultured Halobacteriales archaeon
AAGTGGGTCGGCGAGTCAGAAAAAGCGATCCGACAGACGTTCCGTAAGGCCCGGCAAGTGTCGCCCACCGTCATCTTCTTCGACGAGCTCGACTCGCTGGCGCCAGGGCGAGGGGGTGACGTCGGCTCAAACGTCTCTGAACGGGTCGTCAACCAGCTGCTCACCGAACTCGACGGGCTTGAGGACATGGGCGACGTGATGGTCATCGGAGCGACCAATCGCCCGGACATGATCGACCCTGCCCTCATCAGGAGCGGTCGGTTCGACCGGCTTGTGATGATCGGCGAACCCGGACTTGAAGGGCGTGAGCAGATCTTCCAGATCCACACCGAGGGGATGCCGCTCTCGCCGGACGTGAGCCTTCGGGAACTGGCGGAGGTTACTGACGGCTACGTCGGCTCCGACATCGAGTCGATTGCCCGCGAGGCGGCTATCCAGGCGCTGCGTGAGGCCGACGACGCGGAGCAGGTGGAGATGCGTCATTTCCGGCAGGCGTTAGAGAGTGTCCGGCCGACGATCAACGAGGATATCCGGGATTACTACGAGGGAATCGAAGAGCAATTCAAGGGCGGATCCTCCGGGCTCGACCGCCGCACGGGCTCCGGAAAGATCGGCTTCCAGTAAGCTCCACCGCTAGTTTTCATCGGTTTCGGTCGACAATCGCGACGTCTGCTTCAAGCTGTCCGAGCCGCTCAAAGGTGGGGCGTGAGACGAACCGCGAGGCGGCCGAGCGGTCCCGTGAGGCGCCCATCACCACGAGGTCGAATCCCGGTGCGGTACGCTCGAGAAATGCCTCGATCTCCCGCCGGGAGACGCGGGTTTCTACCCCCGGTTCGGTCTCAGCAAGGTCCGCGAGCATTGACTCGGCGCGCCGCCGGTTGCCGTTCGACCCGATACAGGTCGCAAGCGTCACGCGGTCGGCGCCGGCAAGACGGACGGCGAACTCAAGCATTTCGTGAGCGACATCGCCTACACGCCGAACGGGGACGAGCACGTCGTCCCACGTGGTCCGGTCGGGGTCGACCGAGCGGTGGACGAGCACGTCTACGTCGCTTCGAAACAGCCGACCGACGAATGCTGATAGTCCATCGTCGGACGTTTCGTAGGGCGCCGCAACGAGGTCACACCCCGTCTCGTGGGCCGTCCGTATCGTCGCCTCGGCCGGGGCGTCGCTGCTCGCGACCACGACTTCACAGGGCACTCCCGTCTCCGCCTCCACACGCGCGGCTGTCCTTTCGAGCTGGGCGGCGCTCGCGGCGGCTGCTTGGTTTCTGGCTGTCTGGCCATCGTCGACGACCCCCTCTTCTGCCGGCGAACCGTCAGCGAGCAGGTCGCGCTCGGCCGCGGCGACCCGCTCGCTCGCGACGAAGTCAAGCAGGACGACGACCCCGTCTCCGCCAGCGGCGAGCCGTCCCGCGAGCATCGCCGTTGCAGTCCGGTCGCCCCCCCGTACGGGAACGAGAACGCGCTCGCCGCTGTCGGTTGAACGGTAAAGAATGTCGGCGCGCCGCTCGTAAACTGCCTCGCGCCAGAGAATGAACGCGCCTGCGACAGCGGCGCTCGCAAGCGCCGTGAACACGACATACAGCGCGAGCGTGCCGAGGTAGCCGGCCCCGGTCGTCGGGACCAGCAGCGCCAGCAGCGCCGTTGAGAAGGCTGCTGGCTCTTCTGTGTCAAGCACCCATGTCGCGACACCGGTAAGGAAAACAGCCGCACCCGCAGCGAGCGGCGAGACGCGGTCGAGCGTCGCGGTCGTTGGGTCGACCAGACCGGTGACCACCGCAGCGTAGGCTGCGGCTGCACCGCAGACGGCTCCGATGGTGAGCCCCCCGACAAACGTGCGCGGGTCTGCGTACGGTCCCTCCGGGTCCTGAAAGAGGGTGAACGCACCCGAAGCGAGCGGTGGGAAGAGCACGAACGGCACGACCGCAACGGCGTTTGAGGCTGCCGTCACCGCCGCAATCAGTACGGGAACCGCGACCAGTCCTGTGAGGTGCCGGAGGTTCCGCGTCGTCTCCAGCCAGGCGCGGAACTCGGCGAGTTCGCGCCGTTCCAGTCGGCGGGCGCGCGCGAGCGCCGCCCGCCACCGGTCACGGGGTCGCATCGGTGGCCGTAACACGCTCGCAAGCAAAGCCCTGACGCCCCACGGTTCTGCAAAGTCAGCCGCGTTGTCCGCTCGGTAACGCACAGGCGGGCGAGATTGATATTTGAGCCAGCCGTTGGCACGCCTGGATGAACGATTCGGAGTACGCACTGCTGGCTCGGGTCGAGGCGAACGACGGGCAGGAAGCGGCACTGGCGGCGTTCCTCAAGGACGCCCTTGCGATGGCGCGCGAGGAGCCAGGGATGACGACATGGTTCGCACTCCGGTTCGACGAATCATCGTTCGGCATCTTTGACACGTTTCCAGATCAACAGGGTCGGCAGGCCCACTTAGAAGGGGAGATCGCGGCCGCCCTCATGACCGACGAGGACGACCTGCTCGCGGGCGAGCCGACCATTGAGAAAGTCGACGTCCTCGCCGCGATGCACTCAGGTTAGCTGTGTTGCAGGCGCTAAGCCCCCGTCCTCAAGAAGCGAGTAAAGGGAGCGAGTAGGGAGGGGATACAGCGCTGTCATCGGTTTATTTCCACTGCACGGCATGCTCTTCTGACCCCTGCAGTTGAAGATAGTAGCACGACGTTCACCACGTCTCCGGTGGTGTTCACGCGCGACAAGAAGCGCGTACCACCGGGTGTAGTCGAGTGTCCAACAGGTAGGAGTGGGACACTCCGACCCGCCTGTGAAGCGAACTCGCCTGCGGAGTCTGGACCCGCTGTGTCCACGCTGGATGCACGTTCCGACACAGAACCAGGAAGCCCTGTCCGCACCAAGCGAGGGCCGGGGAGGCCCGAGCGCGGGAGGTCGGGGGAGTTCACAGCGACGCCGCGGCGTCAAGAGCGATGGTGATCGCCCGTTCGACGTTGTCCTTCGCCTTCTCTGGCAGTTCCTCGTCGGAGTCGGCGCCCTTCTGGGTTCCTTTCACCAAGTTGCCGTCGACGGTACAGATCGCGCCCGCTGCCCGCCCGCGTCGCCGCGCGAGCGAAAAGACGGTTGCGGCCTCCATCTCGATGGCGAGCAGGCCCGCCTCGTTCCAGTCGGCGACGTACTCGTCGGTCTCGTTGTAGAAGGCGTCGTCGGAGACGATGGGGCCGACGTGGACCTGTTCGTTATTCGTCTCAGCCGAGTCCACGAGTGCCGTCAGCGTCTCGTAATCGGGAACCGCCGGATACGTTTCCGACTCGTATCGCTTCGAGGTGCCTTCCTCCTTCGCCGCGCCGGTCGCGACGACCATGTCACCGATCTCGACCTCCGGCTGGAGGCCGCCGATAGTGCCGACGCGGATGAACGTTTCCACGCCAACACGAGTGAGTTCCTCGACCGCGATGGCCGCTGACGGACAGCCGATACCGGTCGAGCAGATGGTGAGGTCGGTCCCAGCGTAAGTGGCGTTGACGATTTTGTACTCGCGGTTCTGTGCGACCGTCTCAACGGCCTCGCACTGCTTCGCGATGCGGTCAACGCGGCCCGGGTCGCCAGGCACCAGCGCGACCTCGTTCACGTCACCTTCCTCAACGAGCAGATGCGGCTGTTTCACCATGTCCGGGAGTCGCAGTCGCGGGTAAAGAGTGGTTCGAGAAGGGCGCGACAGTCGGATCGTCAGCTCCCGGTGAAGTCGATGCGCCCGCCCGGCGCGCCCGTCGAGAGGTCGATGTCCTCGCCTGGCCCGAGGTGGTCGAACTCGTAGTCGTCGTCAGTCAGGTACACCGCGCCGTCGCGTACCTCGACGGCGACCGGCTCGAGGAACGCGCCCTCGCAGGGACCGTGGGTACACTCGCCGTCGTCAGCCGCGAACGTCGCGCCGTGTTTCTGACACCAGATCTCGCCGTTCGTGACGCGCGCACCAGAGCCCTTGTCGAGGCGCACGTCGGTCCAGTGTTGGCAGTAGTTCAACCAGCAAGAGACCGCAGGAACGCCCCCATTGTCGAGTCGAATCAACAGCGCCTCGCGCTCGTCGAACCCCTCGCGCAGGGTGACAAGCAGCGTCGAATCGGCTGGTACCTCGTCGAGGTCGGCGAGCTTTCGGGCGTCGTCCATACAGCGGGAACGAGCTCAAGAGGGTCGAAGTTTGTGGCTCCGGCCCCCTCGCTGGCCGACCACCACAGGGCACTCATTGCCCCGTGACTTCTCCCACGACTAAACTCGTGGGTTTTCTCCTTGACGCTCCGTAATCCGGCGCAACGATCGCCCTCGCTCGTCAACGCACAGGTTGTAGTCCCTGTCGAGCCCGCCGGCACTGAGCAGTAGGTCCCTCCTCAATAGAGGTCCATCGCTTCGATCTGTTCCTGATAGCGATTGCGGATGGTGACCTCTGTGACTTGGGCGACGTCGGCGACCTCGCGCTGGGTCTTCTTTTCATTACACAGCAAGGAGGCAGCGTAGATGGCGGCGGCGGCGTACCCCGTCGGCGACTTCCCCGAGAGCATCCCTTTCTCGGCAGTGACCTCGATGATCTCCCGGGTCTTGGCTTCGACCTCCTCGCTCAGGCCCAGCTCAGAGCAGAAGCGCGGCACGTATTGGACCGGGTCGACCGGTTCTAGCCCGAGCGAAAGCTCCTGTGCGATGTAGCGGTAGGTGCGGCCGATCTCCTTCTGCTCGACGCGGGCGACCTCGGCCACCTCGTCGAGTGAGCGCGGAATGCCCTCCTGGCGACAGGCGGCGTACAGCGCGGAGGTCGCGACGCCTTCGATAGAGCGACCGCGGATGAGGTCGTCTTTGAGCGCGCGACGATAGATGACGGAGGCGACCTCGCGGACGGAGCGGGGCACACCGAGCGCGGAACTCATGCGGTCGATCTCCGAGAGGGCAAACTGGAGGTTTCGCTCGCCCGCATCTTTGGTGCGGATGCGTTCTTGCCACTTGCGCAGACGGTGCATCTGGCTGCGTTTTTCCGAGGAGATCGACCGCCCGTAGGCGTCTTTGTCCTTCCAGTCGATCTGGGTGGTCAATCCCTTGTCGTGCATCGTCTGGGTGGTGGGCGCGCCCACTCTGGATTT
>CAYZJQ010000148.1:0-5522 GCA_964478805.1 uncultured Halobacteriales archaeon
GGCGAGAAACGCGCGGAGTGCCTCGTTGGTCGCCGCAGGGTTCTCGAGGTTCGACGAGTGGCCGGCGGCTGGAATCTCGACAAGCTCCGCGTTGAGTGCGTCAGCCGTCGCCTCGGCCTTTGCCATGGCGATGCTCACGTCCTCTGTCCCATGGGTAACGAGCGCCGGGGGCTCGAGGTCGGCAGCCCGGTCGGTGAAGTCCTCGCGGTGAAGCCACGAGGCGATTTCATTGTGGATCGCGAGGCCGGGATAGCTAGCCCAGGTGCGCGCCCACGCGTCGACGAGCGCCGGCCGCTCAGCGCGGGTCGTCTCGCCGAACAGCCGGTCGGTCGCAACCTCGATCGCCGACTCGGTCGCGTGCCCTTGCGCTTTCAACTCGGTGATGAGCGCGCCGTACTGCTCGCGGTCGGCCTCGGAGTGGGTACCCACGTCCGAATCGATAAGGACGATGCCCTCGACGCGGTCGGGGTGGCGCTCGGCGGCACGCAGCGCCGTGAAGCCGCCCATCGACATGCCGACGAGTACGGCCGACTCGATCCCGAGGCCGTCGAGCAGTGCGACATAGTCGTCGGCGAGGTCGGTGAGATCGTACTCGTCGGCGTAGCGGTCCGTCCGCCCCCGGAGATCGTACGCGATACACCGGTAGTTGGCGGCGAGCGCGTCGAGCTGTGGGTCGAACATCGTCCGGTCCATCAGAGTGCCGTGTGCGAAGACAACCGGCGGCCCTGCGCCGGCGTCCGTCGCCACAGTCGTCGGTCGCTCGCGGTAGCGCGCGGTACCGCGGCCCTCGGTCGCATATGACACGGCCCAGTGGTCGGGCGGTCGCCCCCTAAACGTTCCCCTGACCGCGTCACGGCCGGCGATTCGCCCACAACCCTTTTTCACGGCGCCCGTGAGAGACGAGTAATGAGTGGCCTCCGCGAGATGTTGGGCGACATCGTTGAAGACGTCGACGCGGTGTGTCTGTTCTCACCCAGCGGGTCGTACTACGGGTCGTTCGCGGACGCGGAGGTGCCGGTGGTCGTCGTCGCCCGGGAGAACACGGTCGATGCCGACGCCTTCGTCGAGCTTCCGTTGGAGTTCCCCGACCTGCGCGAGCGCATCCGCTTCGGGCTAGAGGGTGCACTCGACGACGGCCACGTTGAAGAGGAATTCGTCGTCGCCTGTGCGACCGGCGTTTTCAGCCCCGGTATCGATACCGTCACGCGGGTCAGTGCCGGGGCGTTCTCCCGGTCGGGCGTCTACGAGCTGTTCGTCAACTCGCGGGCTGACCCCAGCGTCATCCGTGACGTCTTCGAAGTCGCCATCGAGCTTGGCAAGAAAGGCCAGAAGGGCAAACAGGTGGGCGCGCTGTTCGTCGTCGGCGACGCCGGGAAAGTGATGAACAAGTCGCGACCGCTGTCGTACAATCCCTTCGAGAAGAGTCACGTCCACGTCGGCGATCCGATCGTGAACGTGATGTTAAAGGAGTTCTCCCGGCTTGACGGCGCATTCGTCGTCTCCGACTCAGGGAAGATCGTCTCCGCGTACCGTTATCTGGAACCCTCAGCAGAGGGGACGGACATCCCGAAAGGGCTGGGCGCGCGCCACATGGCCGCGGCGGGAATCACCCGCGAGACGAACGCCGTCTGTATCGTCCTCTCGGAGTCGGACGGGCTCGTCCGGGCGTTCCAAGGCGGTGAACTCATCTTGGAGCTTGATCCGGAGGAGTACTGACCGTGCTGTTGCAGTCGGCTGGGCCTGAGGGTGGTGGCCTGGTGGAGACCCTCGAACAGCTCCTGACAACCCGGTTCGAGCTGTTGGTCGGCATCATCGTCTTTATTCTCGCCGTCGTTGCGGGCGTGCTCACCCGGCGGTACGTCGGCCGCTTCCTCCGTGGGTTCGAGGTTCCGGCGGCGGTCGAGGGGACGCCGTTCGAACGGACGGCCCGACGGCTTGGCACCTCGACGGTCGGCCTTCTTGCGAACCTCTGTGGACTGTTCGTCCTCGTTGTCGGCGGGCTGATCGCACTCCGGCTCGTCAATGCGGTGCCGCAGGACCTGCTTACCGTCCAGCTCACCGGCTTCTTCCGCCAGCTGTTCATCGCCGTTATCGTGCTTATCGTCGGCGTTATCATCGGCGATAAACTCGAACTGTACACCCGTGAACGGCTCCGTAGCGTAAAGGTGCCCGAGGTGAGCGTGGTGCCGACGCTCGTCAAGTACAGCCTCTTTTACGTCGCGGCACTCATCGCGCTTGGACAGCTAGGTGTCGCGACGCTCCCGCTTGTCGTTCTGCTTGCTGCTTACGCTTTCGGCCTGGTGGTCGTAGGGGGCCTTGCGACGAAAGACCTGCTCGCGGCGGGTGCGGCCGGCGTCTACCTCCTGTTAACACAGCCGTACGCCATCGGCGATGAGGTGGAGGTGGACGGCCGGCGCGGCATCGTCCAAGAGGTCAACACCTTCGTCACCCGCGTCGAAGCCGACGGTGAGGAGTATGTCATTCCCAACGACCGGGTGTTCCGGGGCGGTATCGTCGTTGTCCGCGGGTAATACCGCATCGGGCGGTCACCGCTCGTCGGGGCGGTCGGCCGCGCGCGGTTCGGCCGGTACGCCGGCCACCGTGGTGCCCGGCGGGACGTCCGCGGTCACGAGCGACCCCGCGGCGACCTGTGCGTCCGCGCCGATCTCGACGCCCGGGAGCACCACCGCCTTCGCGCCGACCATCGCCCGCTCGCCGACGACCACGTCACCGAGTCGGTATTCGTCCTGGAGGAACTCGTGGCACAGCAGCACGGCGTCGTAGCCGACGATACAGTCGTCGCGCAACTCGACGCGTTCGGGCCAGAACACGTCCGGCGTCGCCTCAAGCCCCCATGAGACACCGGTCCCAACGGTCACGCCGAGCCGGCTGAGCGCCCAGTTCTTCACCCGCAGCGAGGGGGCAAGCCGCGCGACGAGCACGAACAAGTAGTTGTAGACGATGCGGGCGACGGATTTCTCGTCGGGCCACGACCACAGCGAGTTGCGTGGACCTTCGGTGGGGTACCGTTCCAGCCGGTCGAAGCGGGTGTCGTCGCCGTCATCTGGGTTGCCGCCCGCCGCGTCCTCGACTCTCACACCCCCCGTAGCCGGGCGACGGGTTTGAAGCTACGCACCGAAACGGGATGCTGGGCTCCGGCCTCGATTCAGGGTTCGGGCCCGTCGTGGTCTTCACTCGCGAACGCCACTGCCTCCCGCTCGCGGACCCGGATGCCCTTCCCCTGGAGGTGGCGCGTCCGCGAGCGAGCGAACTCCTCTTCTTCGGTGCCGCGGGTCGCGAGCACGTACATCCGCGCTTTGCCGACGGGGCGCATCGTCCGACCGGCACGCTGGGCGCCCTGCCGACGGCTCCCGCCCAACCCCGAGGCCGCGATCGCGATCTCGGCGTTGGGCAGGTCGATGCCCTCGTCGCCGACCCGCGAGACCACCAACGCGTCGCGCGGTCCGTTTCGGAACTCGTCGAACAGTTTCCGCCGGCGGGCATGGGGCATCTCGCCGGAGACGAACGGGACCGACAGCGCCTCGGCGATCGCCTCACCCTGGTCGATGTACTCGACGAAGATGAGCGCCTTCTCGCCCGGATGCGAACGGAGAATGGCCTCGATCTCGCGGAGTTTCCCGGGGTTCGCCGCGGCGGCCTGCCGCTTCTCGTGGCCCACCGAGGCGGCATACTCCTCGACGGCGGCGTCGTCGCCCCACGGGACGAGCCGGATCTCGATCTCCGGTTCGGCAACGTAGCCGGCGTCGAACAGCGCCGCCCAGTTGGTGCCGATAGGCGGGCCGATAAGGGTGAAAATATCTTTTTGTTTGTCATCTTCCCGAACCGGTGTCGCCGACAAGCCGATCCGGTGTTTCGCCTGCAGGTCGGCTGAGCGTCGATAAATCGGGCTCGGAACGTGCTGGCACTCGTCGTAGATAATGAGGCCCCACTTCCGGTCGTCGAAGAGGTGGCGGTGGCGGTCCATCCCCGCGGTCTGGTAGGTCGCGACGGTGACGGGCCGGATCTCCTTCGCGCCGCCGTGGTACTCACCGACCTGTGCCTCGGTCAGCGAGGTGTGTTCGAGGATCGTCTCCTTCCACTGGGCGGCGAGTTCGCGGCCGGGGACGAGGATCAGCGTCTCGCCCTCGATGGCGCTCATCACGCCCATCGCAGCGACGGTCTTGCCCGAGCCCGGCGGCCCCACCAGTATTCCCGAGCGCTTCTCGACAAAGCGGTTCACCCACTCGTGCTGGTAGTCGCGGAGGTCGACCCGGAGTTCGACCGGGAGCTCCTGGCCGGTGTCGAGGTGGCGGGTGTCGAGGACGGGGTAGCCGGCCTCGTACAGCGCCCGCTTCACCTCGGCCACCGATTCGTCGGCCACCCACGCCTCCGTATCGGAGATAAGCGCCCGCAGGTCGCCGTCGGCGAGTTCCTGCTCGGCGACATTGCCCATCAGGTCCGCGCTCTTGGCCTCCAGAACGGTGTAGCCGTCCTCGTGGGTGTAAAGACGGAACTTCCGAGCGCGCTCCCACTGGCCGCGCACCCATTCCTCAAGGTCGTCGTTGCGCTCGCCGAGCGCCTGCCGCATCGTCCGTTCGAGCCCCGCGAAGTCGTCATACGGTGCGCTCCAGACGTCCTCCTCGCGCACCTCATAGACGTAGCCTGCCTCGCGGTTGGCGTACTCGAGGTGGGCGAACTGCGAAAGCTGCGCGCGGGTGAACTGCGAGGGCTCGTCGACGACGATGCGGTTCCGGCTAGAGAAGACGACGACCCGCTCGCGGTCGGCAGTCTCCTTGTAATCGGTCGGGAACCAGACCTGCGGGTCGGCCTCGACGGCCGCGGATTCAACGCGGCCCGTCTCGGCGAGCCGGTCGAGCGCGTCGAGCGCCTGCGCCTGCGTGCAGTCGAGTCGGCGGGCGAGTTCGCTCGCGGTGACGAGCGGTCGGCCGACGGCCTCAAGCGCGTCGTAGAAGACATCGAGCGTGAGATCGGGGGCGTCCGTCCCCGAAGCGGGGTCCGAATCGGTCACTACTGGCAGTAGGCCGTGGACGGACAAAAACAGCGCGCGTTCGCCGCGGCGGCTACTCGTCGCGGAGCCGTGCCATATGCTCGACCCGCCGGTCGATGAGCTCACGTGTTCCGATGTCGTGGCGTGACCGGAGTCCCGCCTCGCCCGCCTTCGCAAGGGCGTCCTCGGCGATGGCCTCGGCCGCGGCGATGGTGTCGGCGACGCCGACGACCGCGAACGACCGAGAGGTCGTGGTGTAGATCCCGTCGGCGCGGGCATCGACGCTGGCGTAGTACAACAGCGCGTCACCGGCGCTGTCCGGGTCGATCCGGACGCGCGTCCCGGCCTCGGGGTCGGTCGGGTAGCCCGCGGGGACCGCGTACTTGCACACGGTCGCCTGCGGGGCGAACTCAAGCGCGGGGAGCGGATCGCCGTCGCGAGCCGCGGTGACGACATCGAGCAACGACGTCTCGAGCACCGGGAGCGTGTTCATTGCCTCCGGATCGCCGAAGCG
>CAYZJQ010000149.1:0-5316 GCA_964478805.1 uncultured Halobacteriales archaeon
ACGTTCGTCGACACGGCCGAAGTGTACGGCGACGGCCGAGCCGAGCGGCTCATCGGCGCAGTACTCGCCGACCGGGCCGACGCGAGCGACATCGACGTCGTGACGAAGGCGAAACCGGACCCGGACGGCGGCCACTCGGACGCGGGTCTCCGCGAGTCGGTCGCCGGCTCGCGCGAGCGGCTCGGCGTCGACATGCTCGATCTCGTCCAGTTGCACTGCCCCGACACGACGGCGTTCTACGAGCCGGAAACGTTCGCGGTACTGGAGGAGCTGAAAGCGGAGGGAAAGATCGACAACGCCGGCGTCAGCGTCGAACTCGTCGAGGAGGCGCAAAAGGCCATCGAGTACGACGTCGTCGACACCGTCCAGATCATCTTCAACCCGCTCCGACTGCGCCCCAGCGAGCGGTTCTTCGAGGCGGCTCGACGCCGTGACGTGGGTATCATCGTTCGCGTGCCGCTCGCGTCGGGGTTGCTTGCAGACGCGTTCGACGAGTCGACGACGTTCGAGGCCGACGACCACCGGCAGACGGCGATCGAGGACGGCGTCGCCGCCGGCGTCGGGACGAAGGGCGGCGAGACGTTCGCCGGGGTCCCGTATGCGGCCGGCCTCGAGGCGGTCGACGCGCTCCGACCGCACGTCCCCGAGGACGCGACGATGGCACAGTTCGCGCTCCGGTGGGTGCTCGACCACGACGCCGTCACGACGGTCATCCCCGGCTCGACCGACCCCACCCACGTCCGCGAGAACGTCGCGGCCGCCGAGTTGCCACCATTGTCCCACCAGACCCACGGCGCCGTCCGGGACGTCTACGACGCCCACGTCCGCGAGTACGTCCACCATCGGTGGTAGGCGACTGCCCGGGGGGCGTCCGTCTCGAAGCGACTGCACGCTCCCGACAGGCACAAGCCCGCTGGCCGGGTAGCCTCGGCGCGTGCGCGTCGAGTTCGAGTGTATCATCTGTGGCGACACGGCAACGGCGACGGTCGACGCGGCGACCGACGGTGACGGCCCGTTGCGGACGCTCCGGGAGTGTCCAACCTGTGGGCTCGAGACGATCTGGATCGAACCCTGAGACCGTACGCGAACGTGACGGCACGGACCGCACAGCCCGAGGGTGCTGACCCCCGCCGCCAGGCGTGGCGGTTCACAGAAATCCGAGGAGGAAGCCCACGGCTTCAGCCGTGGGAGGAATCCGACACGACAGCGTATCTCGCGATCCATGGCGCTCGCGACAACTTCCTGGGCTACACCGCGAACGACGACCCCGACGCGGTCGCCTGGCTGGTATCGCTGTTCGACGGCCAGTACGCTCGCGGCCGCTCGCTGGCGGCCTACTACGACGACCCCGAGACGGCCGTCGACCCGCGGTGATCTGCCCGCGGCGGCGGGGGGACGGTCTCCCGCGTTTCCGAAGGAGCACACGCCACCCACAGGATTGATGCGTCCGGCAGCCACAACCTCTCCATTCGACATCCCAGACTGCCAGATGGCGGCTGTCGAGGACAGTCGTCGCCACCGGGGTGCCAACGGCCGGGTCAGCAGACACAACGACACAGCAGGGCACTCCCCAGCGTTAGCTAAGGGGGGGCGTCCGACGACGCGTCGCGCCACGCCAGCACGGTCTCGCGGTCGGGCGTCGCCCGCTGGACGCCCTGGTGTTCGGTGGAGTACGCAGCGGCCGCACAGCCGAGGTGGACGGCCTCACGAAGGCCGGTGTCGCGAGCCAGGGCGGCGCCGAGATAGCCCGCGAACACGTCGCCCGCACCCGTGGTATCGACCGGGTCGGCCGCGGGTGGCGCCACGGTGAACTGGCGGTCGGGGATCACCACCTCGACCGGGTCGGGGCCGTGTTTGTAACAGACGACCCCATCGAACGCCTCCAGCGCGGCGCCGAGCGCCGCCGCCTCCCCCTCGTTGGGGGTGACGACGTCGACGGCCTCGGCCGACAGCAGCGGCGCCACCCCGTCGGCGGGTGAGGGATCGAGGACGACGGTCGGGCGGGCAGGGCAGTCGGCCAGGCCCGCGAGTAGCGTCTCGGTGGCGGCCGTCGGCACCTCGTTTTGCACCAACAGAACGTCGGCAGTCATGATAGCCGACAGCTGCTCGCGAGCATAGGCGGGGTCGACCGCCGCGTTCGCCCCCGCCAGCAGGGCGATGTGGTTCTCGCCGTCCGGGCCGACGAAGACGTATGCCGTACCAGTCGGCCCTGGAGCAGTCCCGACTCCGTCGGTGTCGACTCCGTGAGCCGCCAGTTCGGCGAGCGGGTCCAGCGGCGCCGTCGTGGTGCCGACCTTTCCGAAGAACGCTGTTGTGGCGCCGGCGTTGGCGGCAGCGACCGCCTGGTTGGCCCCTTTCCCCCCCGGGAGCGTGGTCGTGACGTACTCGTCGAGATCGGCGGGGACGGACGCCACTGGGCGGGTCTCGCCGGCCGCAGGGAACCAGTCGAAGCGAGCAGCGAGCGTCTCAAGCGGCGCGGCCTCAACCCGACAGACTCGGTCGAGGTTGACGCTGCCGAAACTGGCCACGCAACCGGTGTCTGTCATACCCGGTTGTTCGGCCGGCTCGATGGTGAATCCCCCGCTCTCCCGAGGCACCGGACCCAACCCGAACGACTTACTGCAGACCCGCCGACCCCCCGGTATGACAGCGCGCGTCATCATCGATACTGACACCGCCGGGGACGACACCCAGGCGCTGTTGTTGGCGTGTCTCACCGACCGGCTGTCGGTCGAGGCGGTTACCGTCGTCGCCGGGAACGTCCCGTTCGAGTACCAGGTTGAGAACGCCAAGTATAGCCTGTCGCTGGCCGACCATGCCGACGTCCCGGTGTATGAAGGCGCTCGGACGCCGCTGCTCAAAGACTGGGACCACGCTACCGAGGTCCACGGTGAGGGCGGCCTCGGTGGCGAGTTGTTCCCCGAAACCGGCATCGACAGCGCTGAGGGATTCGGTCCCGACGAGATCGTCCGGCGGTGTCGGGCCGCGCCCGGCGAGGTGACGCTGCTGTGTATCGGCCCGCTCACCAACCTCGCATTGGCACACGCCCGCGAGCCGGCGCTCCCGGAGTTAGTGGATGAAGTCTGGGTGATGGGTGGAGCGGTCAACCACCGCGGCAACGTCACGCCCGCCGCCGAATACAATATTTGGGTCGACCCCGACGCTGCCAAGCGCGTGTTTGCGGCCTTCGAGCCGACGCTCGTCGACTGGGGGCTCTGTCTGCGGGCCTCGATACTCGGCCGCACGGACATCAAGCAGGTCCGGAGCATGGAGGGGGCGATTCCAGAGTTGTTCACCGGAATCGCGCAGTCGGCGGTCCCCTATACCACCGAAATCCAGGGCGTCGATGGGATCACCCAGCCGGACTCGCTGACAGCCGCACTACTCGCGTATCCGGAGCTGCGCGGCGAAACCGGCACTTACCACGTCGCGGTCGACGAGCGCGAGGGACTCACCCGCGGGTACACCCGCGTCGACGTCGAAGGGACCACCGACGATGAGCCCCAAACGACGGTGATCGAGTCGGCCGCTGCCGACCGGTTCCGGGAGGTGACCCTGGCGATGCTCGAGCAGGGCAATCCCGACGCCGGGCTGTGATCACCTGGGCACGAACCCTCACCGGGAGCGTCCACCGACGGAAGCCAGGGCGGCGGCTCCGTGAGTGGTGGCTGCGCTCGGAGCATCGACGGCGCTTACGTCACGGCTCGACGGCGCTGGGGACGATCGTCACCGGGACGGCTGCCTGCTCTGCGACGAGGAAATCAGTGTGGCCCTCGCGGGCCGTGGTGAGTCGGCTTTTCGAGTGGTGACCGACAACAATGTGGTCGATATCACCGCTTTCCGCGAGTTCGAGCAGCTGCTTGGCGATGACCGTCCCTGATCGGAGGCCGTTTCGGTCGAGATGTTCGAGTTCGACATCGACGGGCACGGCTGCATCTGACAGGAACGCGCGAACATCATCACGGAACGCCCGTTCGCGACTGGACGCACTCGAACCTGCCGTCAGGTGAACGACCCGCACCCCTTGGTCGAGGCCGGCTGCCAACTGCGTCGCTACCGTCAGGACCGTCTCAAAGTCATCGTCGTCGCTGACTGCGACGAGGAGAGTCATGCCCTTGCCAAGGGCTAAATTCACTAATACGTGCCGCATCGCTGACCGCCCGTGTGGCCGGCACCACACCGCCTGGTCGTACCGCTCGTCCGGCGGCTGGTGGGCCGACCACGACGGTCGCCGACGCGCCTCCACCGGACAGGGCCCACGCGGGGTATCGCTCGGCCGTCACCACCTGACGGTCAGGCAAAGGTGACGTCGCGAATCTCGATTCGTGCCCCCCCGAGGTCGCCATTGGTGATCTGGAGCCGCCAGCCGTGGTTTTCGATCAGTTCGCGGACGATGCTGAGCCCGAGGCCCGTGCCGTCGGCCTTCGTTGACACACCGGGCTCGTACAGCGAGTCAGACGTCGCCGTTGAGGCCGGGACGCCGGGGCCGTCGTCTGCGACATAAAAGCCGTCCTCGAAGGTGTCGACCACGACGGTCACGGCGGCGCCGCCGTGGTCGATCGCGTTTCGGAAGAGGTTCTCAAGGACCTGCTTGAGCTGGCCGGCATCGGCGATGATGGTGGTGGTCGTCTCGACCGTGAGGGTGGCGTCGTTCGTCTCCAGCGTCTGCCAGCAGTCCTCGGCGATGGTCTCTAACGACACCGCGTCCATTACTGGCTCAGCGTCTCCCGCCCGGGTGACGCGCAAGACATCGTCGATCAGCTCGTCCATTCGAGTGAGCGCACGCTCAGCGCGGTCCAGGTGATCGCTGTCACACGCCTCTTGCGCCAGTTCGACCCGACCCGAGGCGACGTTCAACGGGTTCCGGAGGTCGTGGGAGATGACGCTGGCGAACCGGTCGAGTCGGTTGCGCTCGCGTTGGAGGCGCTGTTCGTACTCCTTGCGGGCAGAGATATCGCGTGAGGTAACCAGATACCCGTCGATCGCCGACGCCATCTGGTTGCTACCGCGGCTTTCGAGCCAGACCCACGAGCCGTCCCGGTGGCGAAAGCGCAATTCGACGGCGCCGGTCGTGTAGTCCCCGTCGGCCTCAATCACCTCGTAGAACGTCTCAAGGGCCGCCTCGCGGTCGTCCGGGTGGACGTAGTCGAAGACCTCATCGCCGATGAGCTCGTCCGGGTCGTAGCCAAGCACGCGCTCGATCGACGGGCTCTCATACTGGATCGCGCCGGCCGTATCTAACACCGTCAACACGTCGACGGAGTGTTGCATGAGTTCTTCGTACACTTCTGGCGCCAGCCGGCCGCTCATTGCCTG
>CAYZJQ010000150.1:0-5221 GCA_964478805.1 uncultured Halobacteriales archaeon
CTCCTCGCGGCTGCCGGCTACCTCGCCGTCGTCCTCCCAACGGAGCTCCCCTCGATCCTCCTCGTGGGGCTGTTCGTCCCGTTCTCGGTGGGCGCGGAGTGGACGCTCCAGGCCCGGCGGTCGTTCTGTGCCCGGCTCGCGCTCGCCGGCGAATACGCCTTTGACGGGCAAGCCGGGGAGGTGACCGACGCTGAGGCGCGCCGCACCGACGGTAACGCCGCCGTCGTATTCGCCGTCGCCGATGTCGCGGTCGGTGCCGTTGCGACCGCCGTCATCTACCTGAGTGCTCCCACGGCCGGTCGGCCTCGCCGTACAGTTCCCGCATCAGGGTAACGATGCTTTCGGGCGGAAACTGGCCGCGCTCGGTGACGATAGCGTCGACATACCGGGGCGCCGTCACGTCGAACGCCGGGTTCCGCACCTCGATATCGCCGAGCTCCGCCCGCGTCTCCTCGTCGATGACTTCCGTCTCGTCCCGTCCTTCGATCTCGACGGCGTGACCAGTGAGCGTGTCAGGGTGGAGCTTGATCGTCCCGGCAGCGACGGTGACGGGGACACCCCGCTCGCGGGCGGAGACGGCCAGCCCCGACGTGCCGATCTTGTTGACGACACTGCCGTCCGCCGCAACCGAATCCGCGCCGACGAGCAGGTGGTCCACCTCGTCGAGGTAGCGGTGGGCAGCGTTGTCGACGATGAGCGTCACCGGAACGCCGAGGTCGTGGAGTTCGCGGGCGGTGATGTGGCCTTGGTTGCGAGGCCGGGTCTCTTTCACCACAGCCGACACGTCCTTACCCGCCTCGACTGCGGCCTCGACGACCGCCATCGCCGCCGTCGAGTGACAGTGGGTCATCACGGCATCGCCGTCACGGATACGACCTGCGCCGATACGACCGAGCCGCGCCTGCGCCGCACTGAGGTCGTCACGGAACTCCGCGGCCCGCTCGACGACCGACGCGCGCAGCCGCTCGACCGTGCTCCCCTCCATCCCGTGGAGGACATACCGGAGCGCGTTCGGCAGCGAGACCGCGGTGGGCCGGGTCTTATAGAGCCGGCCGGCGGAATTACGCAGCCGGGCGCGGAAGGCCGCCGGGTCGTCGCCGTCGAACTCGCGGGCCTCGACCGCAAGGGCACCGGCTGCGGCGTCGGCGATGGTCGCCGCCCCGCGCGTCTCCATGGTGGCGATCTCCTCGGCGACCCGCTCGACCTCCGGGTGAACCATGTGGAGAGTTACCGAGGGGTGGACAAAAGAACGACGGGACCGAGCCGCCGGTAGCTTTTCGTCGCCAGCCGCTCCTGCGAGAACATGGACCGCTCCGCCTTCGCCGCCCGCATCGACCACACAGTCCTCGGGCCGGCGACAACGCTTCCCGACGTGAAAGTCGTCCTTGATGAGGCGCTTGCTCACGGTATGAACGCCTGTATTCCGCCGTGTTACATCGCCGAGGCGAGTGAGTACGCCCCCAGCGTCACGCTCGCGACGGTGGTCGGCTTTCCCCATGGCCAACATGCCCCCCAGGCAAAGGAGGCGGAGGCCGAGCGCGCATGGGAGGACGGCGCCGACGAACTCGACGTCGTCGTTAATATCGGTCGCTTACTCAACCGCGAGGACGACGCCCTCCGCGAGGAGTTGGAGGCCGTCGTCGCAGCCGTACCGCTGCCGGTGAAGGTTATCATCGAGACCGCCCTGCTTGATGAAGAGGCGAAACACCGCGCCTGCCAGGCCGCTCGCGACGCCGGCGCCGACATGGTGAAGACCTCGACTGGCTTTGCGGACGGTGGCGCGACGGTCGCCGACGTAGAACTGATGAGCGAGTACCTCCCGGTGAAGGCCTCTGGCGGCGTCGGGACCGCTGAAGAGGCGATGGCGATGTTCGAGGCGGGCGCGACCCGAATCGGCGCGTCGTCGGGCGTCGCACTCGTCGAAGGGTTCGATCCAGAGTAGTCACGCCAGGCAGTACAGGGTCGTCCCGTTCTCCCCGGTCGACTGTCGCGCGATGAACAGCGCGCCGTCCGCGATCGCGAGTCCCTGGACGCCGCCGCCTGGGACTGGGTGTGACCACCGCTTCGCGCCCGAGAGCGGGCCGCCGCCGTCGAGCGCGAGGGCGTGGACGTTCGTTCTCCCGGCGACGTAGAGTGTGTCGCCGGCCGCGACGGGTGGGGCCGACCCCAGCGGAAGCCCTGCCCGCCAGCCCGTCTCGCCGTCGTAGCTACGGGTCGCGGAAACGGCATCGTAGCCGGTACTGTAAAACCACGTTCCCGCGTGAACGGGCGCGGAGCCGGCCCGTTCGGCCGCGGCCCTCCACGTCGGTGCACCGGCGTTGCCGCTCCGTAGGGCGACCAGCGGGCCACCGAAGCTCGCCACCGCAATACCGTTGGCGGTCGGCACGATCGCCTCAATGCGCCCCGCGATCTGACGTCGCCACCGCTCGCGCGGCGGGTCGCCGTCGGCCTCCCCGGTGGCGTAGTAGGCGTACACCTCGCCGCTTGTCGTCCCGACGTACAGCGATGGCGCACGGTAGGCGAGCGCGCGGACGCCGCCGAACGAGTCGACCGTCCACCGCCGTTCACCGGTGTCGGGGTCAAGCGCCGTGACGCGCCCGTTCACGTCCCCCACGACGACGGCCGGTTCGTTCACGACGTCGCCGGCGAGCAGCCCCGGTGCGGCGTGGACGTGTGCGCCGTCACCGGCGAGCGACCACCGTTTCTCGCCACGCCCGGCGTCGACGGCGTGGACCGAGTCCCCGTCGCGCATCGTGACGTACACGGTTCCGTCGTGGACGACTGGCGGCGCGGGCCACGGCTGCTCGGCAGGGACGTACCGCCACCGCACGGTGCCGTCGGCCGTGTTGAGCGCGACCAGCGCCTCGGCCGTCGGGACGTAGGCCGTCTCGTCGACGATGGCGGGCGACCGGGCGTCGAACCCCCCGTCAAACGTCCACCGCTCGGTCGGGGGCTCGCGTGGCGCGGCCGCGTCCGGCGCGTAGGCAGTGTTACCAGGGTCCTGGCGAGGCATCGGCCAGTCGGTGTTCGGATTCTCACCGGGCGTGAAACGGTCCCCACCGACCGTGGTACAGCCGGCGAGTGCCGCCCCGGCGGCGACCCCGAGGCCTGCGAGCAGCTGTCGTCTGGAGGGCATCGGTTCCAGGCCGGCGGCGCGCCGGCAAGTGTCTTCTCCTACTCGAACGCGAGCAGGTGCCACTCCTCGGTGCCCGTCTCGGCGACGACGTACAGCGAGCCGTCGTCGAGGACGGGCGCGTTCACCCGGCCCGCGAACGACCGCTCGAAGCGCAGCGCCGGGCCCGGCCCGGAGGGCGTCGGGTCGAACGCGGACAGCGCGCCGTTGCCGCCACAGAACAGCGTGTCGCGCCCCAGCGCCGGCGCCGTGTGGCGCCAACCGCCGGTGTCGTGGCGCCACCGCACGGAGCCGTCCTCGGGGTCGACGGCCGTCAGCCCGCGCGTCCCGGCGGCGTACAGGTACCGGTCCGTGGCGAGCCCACCGTTCGCCCAGCCGGTCTCGGCAGTCCAGTCGACGTCGAGTCGCGGGGACGACTCGAAGCCAACGCCGTGAACGTTGCCGTCGAGACAGTTGACGTAGACGCCGTCGCTGTCGACCGTCGGTGGCGCCTGTGGCTGCGAGCCGAGCTGCCAGCGCCCCCAGCCGGTCCCGTCGATGCCAAGCCCGTACAGCTCGCCCGCCTCGGTCACGGCGAGAACGATGGCCGCCCGGTAGAACGCGACGGGGCCGACGACGCGGCCGAACAGCCGGCGCGACCACGCCACCGACCGCGTGTCGAGGTCGACCCGGTGGAGCCGCTCGCCGGCGGGGACGAAGAGGAAGTCGCCGCCGTGGGTCGCCGGCGTCCCGACCGTCCCGAGCGTGTCGAGCTCGAGGCGCCACGCCTCGGTGCCGTCCGCGGCGTCGAGCGCCACGAGTGCGCCGGCTCGACCAAGGTAGACCGTCCCATCGCGAACCAGCGGGGTGGTCCGACCGGTGGCCCGCCACAGCTCCGTCCCGTCGACCGCGTCGTGGGCGACCACCTCGTCACCGCGGCGCAGGAACACCCGGTCGCCGGCGACGACCGGCTCCCCGACGCCGAGCCCGCCGACGGGGGCGCGCCACCGCTCGGTCAGCCCGTCGACAGGGGCGCGCCCGTCGTCGACCGCGCGCGTGTTGCCGGCGTTGCAGCCGTAGCTCGACCAGTCGCCGGTCGCGCCGAAGATGTGGTCCTCCGGGTCTGGTGCGGGAGCATCCGCCGGTGCGGGCGTGGGCGGCTCGTCCGGCGTCGCGGTCTCCGAGCAGCCGGCGAGGGCACCGACGAGACCGGTGCCGGTCGCCGCGAGGAAGGTCCGTCTGGAGGGCATCGTTCGCGGGTCGCTTCTGCCCTGGCAAAGGTCTTGTCGTGAGGTCCGCCGCGGACGCGTCTGCCGAGCACCCAATACAGGGGCCGAGACCCGCCGCGCCCCCGGCGCGTGCGGGTCACGGGGGCGTTCGGGCGGTCCGTCCCGTTAGTCGTTCTTCTGGTCGTCGAACCGGAGCAGTACCGTTCCGTCGCGCTTTTGCCCGCGCGCCCGTACCATCATATAGACATAGCAATGGCCCGCTACCACATCGAGACGTACGGCTGCACCTCGAACCGTGGCGAGAGCCGCGAGATCGAGCGGCGGCTCCGCGACGCGGGCCACCACCGAACCGACCTCGAGGACGCCGACGTGGCCATCCTCAACACCTGCACCGTCCTCGAGAAGACGGAGCGCAACATGCGTCGGCGCGCCGAGGAGCTCGCCGACGCGGTGCCACAGCTCGTCGTCACCGGGTGTATGGCGCTCGCGCAGGGCGAGCAGTTCGACGACCTCGACGCGCAGGTGCTCGGCTGGGACGACGTGCCTGCCGCCGTCACCAACGGGGAGTGCCCAACGGCAACACCGGACTCGGAGCCCGTGCTCGACGGCGTCATCGGCATCCTGCCGATCGCGCGCGGCTGTATGTCGAACTGCTCGTACTGTATTACGAAGTTCGCCACCGGACGCATCGACTCGCCGTCTATCGAGGAGAACGTCCGCAAGGCCGAGGCGCTGGTCCACGCCGGCGCGGAGGAGCTCCGGGTGACTGGTCAGGACACCGGCGTCTACGGCTGGGACCAGGGCGACCGAACGCTCCCCGAGCTGCTCGACCGGATCTGCGACATCGACGGCGAGTTCCGGGTCCGACTGGGGATGGCCA
>CAYZJQ010000151.1:0-5175 GCA_964478805.1 uncultured Halobacteriales archaeon
CGAGTAAGTCGGCTTGCTCGTCAGTCACGTTGAGGCGGGTGATGGCTGTGCGTCGCAGATAGTCGTCCACTCTAGTTTCAACGAAGGGGTATGGTTACTTAGTAGTATTTATGGTGTTTGTTGTCGGCTTCCTCGCCGGGTGCGGTGACCCGGGGAATCCGCCTTGCTACCAGTTTGAAAATGGTCACTCTCGACAGAGATGGTGTACTGCCAGCGCTCAGTCAGCGTGGCCGGCATACACACGGCTCGTTGAACTGTGACAACATATGTTCTGCTGCCGCTCGACACCGCCACCGTCCGCAGTTCAGGCGGCTTCAGCCATCGCTGGAGATCCACATAGTTCGGCGGTAACCACGCCTCCCCACGATGATCACAGACGGGACACGACTACCCTAACGCGTCAAGCACGTCATCGAGAATCCGAACGCCGGTCGCCGTGTCGAGCGGGTCATTGTTGTTCCCGCAGTCTTCGCTCATCACACAGAGCGGGCAGCCGCGCCGCCGCTCACACTCACACTCCGCGATATGTGTACGCGTCCGCTGGGCGAGCGTGTCGAAGTGCTCGTAGATAGCCTTCGTGAACCCAATCCCGCCGTCGATCCCATCGTGAATGAACCACGTCGGGCCGGGGATCGTCTCGTGGCTGTGTCGCGGCGTGGAAAGCCCACCGATGTCGCTGTTGTCGATCAGCAGCTCTAATGGCGCCAGCTGGATGATGCCGTGCTCGGCGGCATGGAGCCCGCCGCCGTAGGTGTACGCCTCTTCGGCGGCGGGGACGTGTGGGTCTGACCCCGCTCGCTCGGTCGGCTCTAACAACGGCTCGTCCATCGCGCGGATCGTGTCGGTCAGGTGTGTCTCGGGCAGTGTGACCCACATGAGTTCAGTCTCGAGTTCCAGCGGCGGCGTCTCGATGGGCCTCGGCCCGCGGACAACCTCGCCGGTGAAGACGTTCCGGACGAGATAGGCGTCGTAGACGATCCGGACCGCCCCGGTCCCGAAGTAGAGGTCGTAGCCATCGGCAAGCGATCGATGGTCCTCGACCGCCAGATCAGTGATCCGCTTCGTCGAACTCGACTGAGTGTACTCGTCGGTCTGGACGGCTTCAACGGTGATGGTCGGGTGGTGGCCCGTCCGGTCGAAGTCGACGACCTGGTACTGCTGGCCGGCGTGTAAGAATAGCGCCCCCTCGTGGTAGTCGCGGAACGCTCGCTCCTCGGCGACAGGGTCGTGGTCGATCTCGCCGTTTGAACAGGTGACCGTGTACTCGGTGCCGCCGGTGCCGTACAGCGAGAGGCGACTTTGTGGGCGGGCGGCGCCCGTGTAGGTGACGCCACCGGCATCGAGATCGGCCGCCTGCTCTAACACACCGGCCTCCTGCCACATCGTGGTCATCTCTCGCAGCCGCTGGTCACCGCCGAGATACTCGCTATCGGCGGCCGTCAGTGGCCGTTCGGCAGCGGCCGCCAGCAGGTGGTCGGCGTACACTCGGTCGTTGTCGATGGAAACGACAGCGTCCTCTACGGTGTCGTCATCGAAGAGGTACGACGGGTTCTCGAGGATGTACGCGTCCATCGCGTCCTGCCCGCCGACGAGCACGGACAGCGCCTCACTCGTCCCACGGCCGGCGCGGCCGACCTGCTGCCAGAAAGACTGTTTAGTGCCAGGATACGAGTCGGCGACCGTTGCGTCGACTGACCCGATGTCGATGCCCAACTCGAGGGCGTTCGTCGAGACGACGGCATCGACGCTCGCGCGCTTCAGTTTGTTCTCGACAGCCCGGCGCTGCTGTTTGCCCAGGCCGGCGTGGTACGGCTCGACGTCGACGTAGCCAGTTCGATGGCTATCGCTGGCGGCACGGGCGACCTGCTTGGCGCCGATTTCGGTCCCCTGACGCGCGCCGCTGAACTGCAGGGTCTGCAGGCCGTTTCCCGCGAGATGGGCCGTGACGGCAGCCGCTTCAGCACCGCTGGAGCGGCGAGCCTGCTCGAAATCCGCGATCGGGTCGTCGTCCGGGGCATGCTCGTGGAGGTCTTCGGCTTCCAGCGGTGGCCGCCACAACACCACGTCGCGGGCGCCGCGCGGCGAGCCGTCCTCGTCGACGACAGCGAAGTCGGCGCCCGTCAACTGAGTCGCGTGGGCGGCCGGGTTGCCGATCGTCGCCGTCGTGATGACGAACTGCGGATCGGCGTCATAATACGCGAGCAGGCGGCGCAGCCGCCGCAAGATCCACGCGACGTGGGTGCCGGTGACGCCGGAGTACTCGTGAGCCTCGTCGATCACGACCAACTCGAGACTACTGTAGAAGCGATGCCAGCCGCGGTCCTTGTTATGCCGAGGGAGATACGCGTTCAGCCCGGCCGGGTTCGTGAGGATGACGTTCGCTTGCTCGCGGACGCGCTGTTTCTGGTCGCGTGTGGTGTCGCCGTCGTACGTTCCGACGTGGACGTCCAGTTCCCAGTCCTGGCGGAGCTTGTCGTTGAGACTCGCTTCCTGGTCGCGCGTGAGCGCCTTCATCGGATAGAGACACAGGGCCGTCGCATCCGGGTTGGCGAGGTGGTTCCGGGCGATCTGCAGCGCATAGATCCACGTCTTGCCCGACGACGTTGAGGTCGTCACGACGACGTTCTCGCCGGCTGCTAACGTCTGGAGAGCCGTCGCCTGGTGGGAGAATAGGTCCGTCTCAAGCGCACTCGCGAGCGGGGCCTCAAGCACGGTCGCGGGCGCGACGGTCGCCGCCTCGCGAGCCGGCACCCGCTCGGTGTGGACGATCTGTCCACGGTAGTTCGGGAACGACTCGCGAAGTGCGGTCCCCGTGAGCACGCCCTGATCAGTCACCTGCGGGTCGACGCCGCCATCAGTGATGGGATCGGGCGGTATTTCGTCGCCGGTGGAAGGTGGCCTGTTCATAGTCAGCTGAAATCAGACAGTGCCCCCTGGGTGGTATCCGCGCCGGTCACCGATTTGGTCTCGGGGTCGCGACGGGCCGCCGCCTCGAGGGCTTCGTAGATAGTCGCCAAAGCACGAACGTCGTCCTCGCAGTATCGTTCTAGTCGCGCCCAGTCTGGCTCGGCGACCTGCGTCTGGTTGGGCGTCTCCGCGACCTCGCGCCGGTAGGCAACGTACAGTTCGGCGACCGTCGCACCGTCGATCCCCCGGCTCGACGGCTCCCACCCGAGCGCCTCGGCGACGGCCTCGAGCTTGTTCGACCGCCCGGGCAGCGCGGCGTTCCCGCCGTTCTTATCGCGCGCCCACCACAGCGCGTCGACCGTGTAGGTGTCCTGCCAATCGGTGACGTACGCGGGACAGTGCTCGCGGAGCTGTTCTTCGATAACGGGGAAGTCGAACCCGTAGCCGTTCCACGCGACGACCGGACGGCCAGCGCCGCTGGTCGTGAGCCACTCCATGAACGCTTTGAGATGCGCCCCGTCACCGGGTCGGGCCTCGCGGAAGGGGAGATATGTCCCCTCGGCGGCGTCGCCGTCGAGCACGCCGATGAGCCACGCCGTCGAGGGGTTCAGCCCGTCCGTCTCGATATCGATGAACACGGGGTTGCCCGTCGGTAACGGGTCATCGCCGGTGGGAATCACGCGCTCTTCGACCCGGGATCGAGCAGCGACGTGCATCGTCTGGGCTGTCGCGCGGCCCAAGCCATCCAGCTCAGCGAGGTCATGCAGTGACGCGTCCGCGAGGTCGGCGGGCGTCCGGATGCCGTTCTCGCGGAGCTTGCGAGCCCGTTTCGCGCCTACCTGTGTGATCCCGCGCAGTCCGAAGTCTGTCGGGTCGACCGCATCAGTATCGACGGCGCCGTTCGGATACACCTCGACGACGGCGGCCGTCGTGGTGTCGACGTCGGCCCCGACGCCGAGGGTCGCTTCGCTCACCCCCACACCGACGATCGACATGGGGTCAGTCGTCCGGAAGCCAGGGCGCAGACGTGTCGAGAGGTGGGTCGTCTCGGGCCCGTGCCATGCATCACCGAGGCGGTCGCGATAGGCGTCGATCCCGTCGAGGGTCGTGCGTCGGGCGTAGGGGTCGACGGTCAGGGAGAGGGCGTCGCTGACGACGACTCGGTGGGCCGGCTCTGTGGCGGCAGATACGTCGCGCGCTTGGGTGCCCCGGCCTACTGTGTCCTCGACGCGGTCGGCGGTGAGACGGTCGTCGCCCCCGGCCAGCGCAGCAATCACGATTTCGTTGTCGCCGGCGACGGCCACGTCCGGGCGCATGCCACGGCCGGCCTGGAAGAGAGGTACATCGAGGTGACGGTCGACGGCCGGCCGGACAATGGCTGCCTGTGGTGGCGTCGCGATGGCGACGTCTGGGTCAATCGCCGCGACGAGACTGCTCAGCGTATCACTGTGGACCCGCTGGACGAGCGTGCCCGACAGCGCGAGCACCCGTGCTGGCGTTTTCGATTCCGGTGGCAGTGTCGGTATAGTGGCGGACTGGCCGGCCGTGCGAGTCGCTGGTGGCTCGCCGGTTGGCATCGGCCAGTCCGGTGACATAGATGGACGTTGGGCTGTTCAGGCTTGAACATTCGCTCTCCGTTACGGGCACAGTCTTGATTACCGGCGCCCCGAGTTGAAAGGTGGCTCCCCCGTCAAGGCGTATCGCGGGGAGACAGAGCGCATCGCGGAGACCATGCGGCGGACACACCGGGACTGACCGTCGTCGCGGCGAGTAAGCTGACGGACGGTGCCCGGACCGGCAGCGGCGACCCCCGCGAACGCGATAAGCCGTGCTAGTCAGGCCATCTGATCGACCGAGTCCGCACGGTGGCCCGGCGCCGTCGGCTCGGCGTGGTAGATAGCATCGCCGGTCGCCGGATCGAACAGGTGAAGCCGCTCAGCGTCGTACGTCAGTCGCACCCGATTGCCCGGCTTGACATCGGTCCGAGGCTCAGCGTGGACGTTAATCTCTCGGTCGGCCACCACACATTCAAGAAGGAGGCTGCCGCCGAGCGGTACCGTCACCGTCACCTCGGCACCGAAGACATGGGTCGCCGCCGCATCTGCAAGCGAGTGCTATACACAAAACCGCAGTAACCCCCACTTGTTTAAATCACTTGTACGTCCTCGGAAACATGAGCGAAAACGGACCCACGACCGCGGCGATCTACGCCCGGGTCTCGACATCGGATCAGGACGTGTCTCGGCAGCTCGACGAGGCGAGTGAACA
>CAYZJQ010000152.1:0-5097 GCA_964478805.1 uncultured Halobacteriales archaeon
ACGGTGTCGTACGCGAACTTGTTGAGGTTGTAGACGGAGAGGGCGGTTTCGACGTCGTCGGTCGCGGTCGTGCCCGCTCCGAACACCTCGCGTGCAAGCTCGTCACGGCGCGGGTGGTCGGGCTTCAGTTGGTCGGGCGTGACAGTCACCTCGACGCCCCGCTTGTCGGCTTCGAAGACGGCCTCGGCGAGCGCGATGTTCTTTGCGACGCGGGCAAAGAGGTCCTCTTGACTCTCGACGAGGTCGCCGTCGTGGTCCTTCCGAAGGTACCGGGCCGGGAGGATGTTGTGATAGGCGTTCGCAGTGAGACGGTCCTCGAGCGTCTCACCGTCGGTTCGTTTGATCGGAAGAACGAGGTCGTCGGCAGAGAGGTCGGCGCCCGACATCACTCGGCCCTCCGGCCGACGACGTGCTGGCCGACGACGGTGCTGTTCGCGTGGAGATAATTGGCGGTCATTCGTAACGACGTTGGGTTCTGCGGTAGGCGGGATAACCCTTTGGCAATCGGGTAGTTGCGAAGCGGTTCAGTGGTCGCACAGTCGGCACTGGTCGGTTTGCAGAGGTGCGCCATCGCGCGGCGGTCCGCGGTACGTATCCATAGCACCTTTCGGACTGACATAAGGCTGATTAGACCGGAGTGGAAGTGGTCGTCTCCAGGTGAAACGATGGTCTCGTCCCGCGGTTCGCCACCAGAAGTAAAGGGGGGACGCGGCGGCCGGCCGATTTAACAGTCCGGGAGATGAGAGACGAGCTATGGAACCTCTCACAGCCGCTGCGGTCCCGCTCCAGCTCGTCCCTGACTTCGGGCTGCCTGGGATCTTGAGCACGCTGATCATCGTCGTGGTCGCGCTGTTGGTCGTCCGCGTCCTGTTGAACGTCGCGGTGAAGGTCGCGGTCGTCGCGGCGGTGGTCGTCGGCCTGCTGTGGTTCTTCGGGCTGCTCCGGTTCATCCCGTTTCTCTGAACGCAGCGCGCTGGCCGCTCACACGACGACGAGGCGAACGCCCCCGACGTTAGCCGTCGGAGGCATCCGACACCGCAGTGAGGAAGTTGTCGACCACGTCGTGGCCGACGCCGGTTAACACCGATTCGGGATGGAACTGCACCGCCTCGATCGGGTATGCGTCGTGTCGAATGCCCATTACCAACTCCGTCCCCTCGTCGTCGGTCGTCGCGGTCACGTCGAAGCAGTCGGGAACCCGAGTGGCGACGAGCGAGTGGTACCGACCGGCCTGAAACCCCTGTTCGAGCCCCCGGTAGACACCCTTGCCGTCGTGGTCGACCGGGAACGCCTTGCCGTGGATGGGACGTGGCGCACGGCCGACCTCGCCGCCGTACGCGTAGACGGCCGCTTCGAGCCCGAGGCAGACGCCGAGCGTCGGCAGTTCAGGCGATACTTCGCGGAGCACCCCCATGGTGACACCGACGTCACGGTCGTGTTTGGGATGGCCCGGCCCTGGCGAGATGACGATGGCGTCGGGATCGACGGCTCGGACCGCATCGAGCGTGGCGGTGTTTTTCAGCACCTCGACGGCAATGCCGTGCTGGCTGATGTACTCGACGAGGTTGTATGTGAACGAGTCGTAGTTGTCGACGACGAGAACTGTCACGGCTCTACCTCCGTCTCCGGGCGCTGCTCTTCGATGGCCTCAAGCGCCGCGAGCACGCCGCTCATCTTCTTTTCGGTCTCCTCGTACTCACTGGTCGGGTCGGAGTCGGCGACGATGCCGGCACCCGCCTGGACGGTGATCCGCTGGCACTCCGGGGTGGTCTCGACCGTCGCGGTCCGGATGACGATTGCGAAGTCGGCATCGCCGCTCCACGAGTAGTACCCGACGCCGCCGCCGTACAGCCCCCGCGGCCGCTCTTCTAACGCGTCGATGATCTCCATTGCGCGGATCTTCGGCGCCCCAGAGAGGGTCCCCGCAGGGAAGGCCGCCCGCGTCGCGTCGAACGCATCCGCCCCCGCAGCGAGCCGCCCAGTCACTGTCGATTCGATGTGTTGGACGTGGCTGTATTTCAGCACGTTCATGAACTCATCGACGCGGACGCTCCCCGCCTCACTCACACGGCGCACGTCGTTGCGCGCGAGGTCGACCAACATCGTATGCTCAGCCCGCTCTTTGTCATCGGCCAGCATCTCGCCCGCAAGCCGACGGTCCTCGACGGGCGAGGACCCGCGCGCACAGGTCCCGGCGATGGGGTTGGCCATGACCTCCTCGCCGCGCACAGAGACCAGCGTCTCCGGCGAGGCGCCGACGACCGTGCGGTCCCCGTGATCGAGTAAGTACATGTACGGCGACGGGTTGACCTCGCGCAACGCACGATAGAAGCCAAGCGGGTCGACCTCGCCGCGGAGCTCCCGGACCCGCGAGAGCACGCCCTGATAGATGTCGCCGTCGAGCACGTGCTCTTTCGCGCGCTCGACCGCGGCCTCGTAGTCGGCGCGCGACCCGCTGGCGTCCGAATCGCGGCGGAAGCCCCCCGTCTCCAGCGCCCCTGCGTCCGCAAGCAGGTCGGCGACCCGGGCCGCTTCGGCGCACAGGTCGTCGTACACCGCATCGGGGTCGTCGTCAGCGCGGACGACCGGCGTGAAGACGAGCGTGAGTGTCTCGGCTTCGTCGTCGAACGCGAGCGTCTTGGTCGTAAGCAGAAACTCCGCGTCCGGGTAGCGCGAGTCGGGGCGGTCGACGCCCACCTCCTCAAGCCAGAGATCGTACACCGCATCGTATGCGAGGAATCCGACGAGCCCCCCGTCGAGATGCTGCCGGTCGGCATCGGGGAATCCCCGGCGTGGGACGTCGGGAAGTGCCCCTCTGAGCTGGTCGACACAGTCGCCGTCGCCCGGTGTCACAAGCCCCTCATATCGGGGATCGAGCGTCTCGATCGTCGTCTCATCGGCTCCGACCGTGACGACAGCAGCCGGGTCGTACCCGACGAACGAGAACCGCGCGTGGCGGCCGGCGTTCTCGGTCGAGAACGCCCCGTCCGGGTCCGAGGAAGCGACCTTCTCTGCCGACTCGAGCAGGAACGCGTAGTCACCACGATCGCGTGTGGTCGATCGCTCGGCTGCCGGTCGGCCGTCGGTTGGACGCCCAGTCAACGCAGCGTACGCCTCCAGGGGCTCGACGTCGGCGGTGAGCGTGGCGGCGACACGGACCACACAGGGGCTGTCGGCGACGAGGTCGCGGAACCGGTCGCGACTCGTGTCGAGGCTCATTCGCTCGCCTCGTGCGCGCGGTCGATGAACGCACGCACCGCCGTGTGGTCTTTCTCGCCGCCCGTCGCCTCGACACCGGAGGCCACGTCGACCGCATACGGGCCGACCGTCTCGATCGCGTCAGCCACGTTCGTCGGGGTGAGCCCCCCGGCAAGAACGACGGGCCGGTCGAGGTCGGCGGTCGCGTCCCGGGTGGCCACCCAGTCGTGAGTCTCGCCGGTGCCGCCACCACCACCCTCGTGGGGCGTATCGACAAGCAGAGCATGCCCGACGTTGGCGTACTCGGCGACCTCGTCGGTCGCGACCGCCGGCACGACTGCGCCGTAGAAATTGGTGACAAGGACCGCCACGTCGCCTGGAGGGAGCCCATGTGTCTGTACGGCATCCGCGCCGACGAGTTCCGCGAGCGTCACCGCATCCGCGACCGTGTCGGGCATCGTCACGAGCACCGTCGTCACGAACGGGGGGACGGTTTCAATGAGCGCCTCCGCGCGTGCAGGGGAGATCTCGCGGGGGGTGTCGGTATCGACGTCGACGATGAATCCAAGCGCATCCGCACCCGCCGCGACCGCTGCCGCAACGTCCGCCTCGCGCGTCAGCCCACAGATCTTCGCACGAACCATCAGGGCCCCCCGTCGACTCGGTCCGACGAGGCTGGCGTTGGCTCGCTCGCGTCACCGCCGTCGCGCAGCGCCGCGAGCGTCTCGGCAGCCGCCCCGGAGTCGATGGCCTCGCGCGCGCGCTCGACACCTGCGGCAAGCGAGTCGGCGTCGCCCCCGACGTAGACCGCCGCGCCCGCGTTCGCAAGGATCACATCGCGTTTTGCGCCCTGGCGGTCACCGGTGACGATCGCTTGCAGGTCAGCGGCGTTCTCGGCGGGCGTCCCGCCGGCGATGGCCGCAACCGGGGCCGGGTCCAGCCCGAGATCCGCCGGCGTCAGCGTGTATTCCTCGATTCCCCCGTCGGTGACCTCCGCCACCACCGTCTCGTCGTGCAGGGCGATCTCGTCCATTCCAGCGCCGTGGACGACCATGGCATGCTCGGTGCCCATCCGGTCGAGCGCCCGTGCGAGCAGCGGAACGAGATCGGGGTCGTAGACACCGACGACCTGTGCTTCCGCGCCCGCCGGATTGGTGAGCGGGCCGAGGACGTTGAAGATCGTGCGCACGCCGAGTTCACGGCGCGGCCCAATAACCGCCTTCATCGCCGGGTGGAACGCCGGCGCATGCATATAGCCGATACCGTCCGCATCGATGCGCGCCTCGACTGCGCTGGGATCGGTGTCAAGATCGACGCCCACCTCCTCGAGCACGTCGGAACTCCCCGATGACGAGGAGACGGAGTAGTTACCGTGTTTCGCGACGGTGACGCCAGCGCCCGCGACAACGATGGCGCTCGTCGTCGAGACGTTAATCGTATCGTAATCGTCACCGCCGGTGCCACAGGTATCGACGAGCGGCCGGCGATCGGGGTCGATCGTGCGTGCGGCCGCGCGCATCCCCTCGGCGAAGCCAGCGATCTCGGCTTCCGTCTCCCCCTTCGCGCGCAGCCCCGCCAGCAGCGCGCCGATCTGTGCCTCCGTCGCGTCCTCGAACACGAGTCGGGCGGCCTGCCGCGCCTGCTCCTGTGTGAGGTCCGCGCCCGTCGTGACGGCCTCGATAAAGTCCTGCATTGTGGACACCAATGTACGCTCTTGCGTTGTAATGTACGAATCTGTCCATCAGTAAAAGCGTGTCGGGGCACAGCCACGGAGTCGAAACCTTCAATTGTACCAGCGGGTTACGGAGCAGTGGACGCCAGCACGGGTTCGTGGTCTAGGCTGGTTATGACACCTCCTTGACATGGAGGAGGCCGACGGTTCAAATCCGTCCGAACCCA
>CAYZJQ010000153.1:0-5051 GCA_964478805.1 uncultured Halobacteriales archaeon
CGCCGAGTTCGACGACGCGATGGGGTTCTGTTTTTTCAACAACGCGGCCGTTGCCGCCGGCGTCGCGCTTGCCCGGGAAAACGTCGACCGCGTCGCCGTCTTCGACTGGGACGTCCACCACGGTAACGGGACGCAGGACATCTTCTACGACAACGACGCCGTCTTCTATGCCTCCATCCACGAGCGCGGCCTTTTCCCCGGGACGGGGAATCTCAAACAGACCGGCACGGGCGACGGCCAGGGGACGACGCTGAACGTCCCCTACCCGGGCGGGTGTGGCGACCCGGAATACCTCGCGGCCGTCGACAAGGCCGTCGCGCCAGCGATCGAGCGGTTCGACCCTGACCTGCTCATTGTCTCGGCAGGGTTCGACGCCCACCGGAACGACCCCATCTCCCGCCAGCGGGTCTCTACCGAGGGGTACGGCGTCCTCACCGACCGAATGTGTACGCTCGCAGATGACTGCGGTGCGGCGCTCGCCTTCGTCCTTGAGGGTGGCTACGGGCTGGAGGCGCTCGCCGAGTCGGTGCGGAAGGTGAACGAGGTATTCGACGGCTACACGCCCGCTCCCGTGGACGGGGAGGCGAACGAGCGGGCGAGCGACGTGCTCGCGGACGTCCGCGAGGCGCACGACCTCTAACTACTCGTCGGCGACGGCGGCGTCGATGGCCGCGACCCGCCTGGGATCGAACGTCCAGTAGCCGTCCCACTCGTTGTCGCCTGCTGCGATGGAGAGCATCGCTGCTGGATTGCCTGCGCCGCCTGGGTGAACACGACGAACCAGGTGCGTCGATAGGCCGGTGTGGTTCCGGCGTGGACAATCAACCCGTCCGGGAGGGGCCCCGTGGTCCGGCACGCCGTACACGTGGGTGTCGACGCTCGAGCCGGCGAGCCGCTCATATACCCGCAGCGTTTCCCGCTCGTCGTCGATGCGTGAGAGTCGCTGGAACGACGACCGGAGCGTGCCGCCGTCCGCCTCGAGCGCCAGCCGTTCGATGTGTCGCGATAGTACGACCAATAGCAGTTTCTCCTTGTTCGAGGCGGGGTACCCGCGGAGGTGAAACCGTGTCTCCGACAGCGCAGCGAGCACCGTGGGCATCTCGACCGATTCGACCGGTGCGGTGCCCGGCCGGTAGCTGTCGGTGTTGACGAGCAGGTAGGTGTCGAGCAGCTCGTCGAGCGACGAGGTTGCGACCACGCTTCGATCCTCAACGAGTGCGACCTGTGAGCCGTCGCGGTCGGGGGCAGCAACGCGCTCGACGCCGACTGGCTGGTCGTCGAAGGCCGACGCCAACAGGTTCGTCACTGATTCCGGGGCCGTCCCGTCGACGACCGTGAGCGTCCGATTCGGCGCGTCGGTGGCCTTGACGAACTCCCGCAGTCGGGGTAGCGACCGCATGTCTCCGGCTTTCCTGGGTCAACTCACAAGAGGCTGTGGTCAGACTCGCGGCTCGAAATACGCCGCCAGCTCGCGGCCGAACTCCTCGGCGAGCGTCGACACCGCAGTGCCCGCGAGTACGTCATAATCAGCCCTCAGCGCCCGTTCGACGGCGGGGCCGAGCGCGACGCCGAACAGGTCGTCGCTCGCTGCGAACGCCTCGGGCGTGCGGTGCTCGCGCGACCGCTCGACGACGTACCGCTCGCCGTCGAGGTACGGGCCCGCGGTCGCCTTGTCGTCTGCGTACGCGGCGTAAAACCCCGTCGCGTGTTCGCGGACGCCGACCGGCGGTCCCTGGTGCCGCTCGACGGCCGGTCGTTCGGCCACCTCGCACTCGACAAACAGTACCGCCGTCCCGTTGGCGAACCGCGCGGTGCGTAGCGGGTCGAACCCGCGGCGGTTGAGTTCGCCCGCCAGTCCCGTGAGCGACTTGTCTAGTTGCGGGTACAGTTGATCCTCGACCACGTCCGGGGCGTTGAACCGCACCGCGACAGGGTGGGTCCCGCGCTCGCGCACCCGCGCTCGGACGGTGTTGCCGTCCATCGGCTCGGGGTCGCGCGGCTCGAACAGCGTCGCCCGCGGGTCGGTGAGCAGCTCGCGGCCGTAGTGGATCAGCCGCGCGAGGTTCTCGGTTGACAGCGACGCGGCGACGTTGCGCTCCGGGTCGGTCGGATCGACCACGACCAGGAGGTCGTCGAACGTCGCCGTCCTGTGGCCCTCGGGGTCGAGACGGATGGGTGGCGACCAGTCGGCCGCCGCCACGATGAGCTCGCGGAAGCCGCCGTGTTCGAGCACGAGCAGCTCCGCGAGGTAGCCCGCGAACCCGCGGGTGCGGAGGTCGGAGCCGTACGCCCCGATGCCCTTCAGGAACGCCTTGGTGACGCGCACGTCGCCCGCGAGGTCGTCGTCCAGCCGCTCGTCGAGATAGGCCGTGTGGAACGGCGTCCGGTCGACCGCCGATCGAATATCGCTCGCAGACTCAACGTCGTAACACGGGACGCAGTCGACGTCGAACCCTTCGTAGACGCCTTTCACATAGGGGTGTTCGGCGTACTCCTCGTGGCCGTCGGGGAGGACGGCGTGGCCCACTGCCAGCCCCTCGCGTTCCAGCCGTTCGCGGCTGTACTCCGTCGAAAAGCGGACGAACAGGTCCACGTCGCGGTCGCCAGCGAGCCAGGTTCCGCGAGCCGTCGACCCGACGAGCACCACGTCAGCCGCGAGGCCGCGCTCGGCGACGGCCCGCTCGGCGCGCTCGCGCAGTTCGGCGGTCACGCGGTCGAGTCGCTCCCGCTCTGCGGCGTCGGGCGTGACGCGCTCGCGGACGCGGTCGACGACCGCGGCGAACGCCTCGTCAGCCTCGGTCATACGCCGAATTCCACGGCCACGCGCAAACCCGTGTCGGTGCGCCGACGGGCAAAAACGAAAGTCCTATTTGTCGAATCGGGCTATTTCCATCCGAGCCGCCTTAGCTCAGATGGTAGAGCACCTCGCTGTTAACGAGGTGGTCCCAGGTTCGAGCCCTGGAGGCGGCGTTTCTCCGGGCGACCCCAAGAATCAGCTCGTGGCTACGGCCACAGACCGATATTGAGCGCGAATCCCCACGCCTGGTCGCCAAGCGCGAGGAACACCAGCGCCGCGCCGAGCAGTTCGGCGTTCTTCAGGAAGTTCGTTAGATTCTCGTCCTGCTGTGCCTCGTCGACGGCCCAGAAGTCGTGCATCACGAACCTCGGCTGCGATGGACGAGCGGACGACTGACCGCGGCGGTAGCTCTCGGTTGTGAGACAGACGGGACCGGACCGTGCCGTATCCCCCGGGCGGCACCGCCGCGTGCGGTCGCGGAGTTCCCCCCGACTCCGGCCACCGAGCCGTTGAATCGGTCGGGCACACCGGGTGTCGGCTGGTCCACGTCGGTGGCGTCCCGCGCGACGGTCATCCTGTCCCGTCATCTCGGTATTGGTGGGTGTCGGTAATTACCTCAGGGATTGAGCGGGTCGCTCACGGACTGAGCCAGTGTGTTCGATCAGCTCGCCGTTGGCTCCGTCATGAGCGGCCGTCGGGCGATCGACTGCGCGAACGTTTTTGCCCTCCTCCCCCCTGTCTGTCACCATGTCCGCCGACCTGCCAGCCGAACTCGACCCAGAGGACCTGCCCGATGATCCCGCCGTACTAAAAGAACTCGTCTGTGAACTGTACGCGGCGCTCGTCGCCTCGGACGAGTTCGTTGAGGCCGCCGAGGGTGATCTCGACGCCGAGGCGGCGGAGTTCGGCTGGCTCACCCAACACCTCGCCGCGGGTGGACCGGCCGGTCACGACCCCGAGAAGTAGGCCGAGACGGCACGCGCAGGGAGATGCCGCCCAGTCCTCAGTACACCCGATCCCGCCGAATCCGGACCGGAGCGGTCTGGCTCACCCCACGGCAGCCCCGTTCGAGCATCGAATCACGTTCGACCGACCGAACGTCCGTTCGCACGGTGGAGTAATATTGGGTTCGCGCGAACGGTAGAGCGGAGCCGCCGGCGTTTCGGGGGGAACGCGGGTGGCTCGTCGGTCGTCCGGTCCCTCTCTGACGTTTCGCTCAGGCACCGCTACCGAGTACGCCTCGGGGTGACCTCGATGTCGCTGTGACTCGTGACGTGTGCACGATAGCGCGAGGTTCGCGGCAGTCGATGGGCCCTGTCGGATTCGAACCAACGACCACTCCGTTATGAGCGGAGCGCTCTCACCGGACTAAGCTAAGGGCCCTACGGGCGCGTCTATTCCATGCGAGGTTATGAGTATGGCGGAGCCGTCCATATCCATGGCTCGCCCCGAATCGGGGCGCAGACCGGCTCGCGGTCCGGTAGCATGTACACCCGCGCTCGTAGGGTCGCACATCAAGGGGGGCAGCTGCGTTGGGCGGCGACTCGCGACTGCCGAGCAGCAGTGTCGCCACACTTGTTGCGACCGGGGCGGGTGGTGCGTACGTCGTGGGCTCGTCGCTCCAGTTCAGCACGACGAGAGCCCGCTCAATCCCCAGCGTCCGACGGTAGGCGCACACCTGCGGATCGTTTGGAATGAGCAGTTCGTGACCCGCCTCGGGGTCAAGCCCCGAGGCTTCTGTCCTCCCGCAGTTTAATCGGACACTCCACCAGCCTCGACGGCACAGCCCGAACTGGGTCACGGACGTCTCGGCCGGACGAGTGGGTTGTGGTCGGGGCGTCCACAGCCCCCGATGCTTGACATCGCACCGTCCGAACACCGGGAAGGCTGTTGAGAGCGGGCACAGTCCAATCTTGATACCTTTTGATGCCTTTCACAGCAATGTTGACGCTTGCACCACGGTCGCTGTGGTCTTGATGGGAACAGTCCTTGCAGTTGAACCGCTTCTTGTTCCGATTCGCACGCTCCGTATGTCCGCACAGCGGGCATCGCTAGCTCGTGTATTCGGGATTAATCTATCCGGTCGGAATGCCCTCGTACGACGCCCTATACGATGTGTAGTATTGCAGAGCGCAGAGCGGGAGGTGGTGCAAGCGTCGGTTCATCCGCGTGCCGTAGTCGAGACTGTCGCGCGGTTCGTTGAGGTCTTCAAAGACGATACACGGCTTCTCGAACTGCTGGCTCCACTCCACGA
>CAYZJQ010000154.1:0-5023 GCA_964478805.1 uncultured Halobacteriales archaeon
CATCGGGAGCACCTGCGAGCGGCCGCCGCCGGCCGCACCGCCCTTTACTCCGAAGACTGGGCCGAGCGACGGCTCGCGGATGGCCGTCATCGCCTCCTCGCCGAGGTGGTTCAGTGTCTGGCCTAGTCCGACCGTGGTGACCGTCTTACCCTCGCCCTTCGGGGTCGGCGTCATCCCCGTCACGAGAACGAGATTGTTCGCCTTCTCGTCGGCCTCCTCGCGGAGCCGCTCAAGCGCGTGGTGTTTTACTTTGGCTGTGTACTCGCCGAAGTACTGGAGATCGTCGAGGCCGAGCCCCCACGGCTCGACGAGCTCCCAGATGGGTTCCATGTCGGTCGACTGCGCAATCTCGTAGTCCGTCGGAATCGGCTCGGGTTTCTCATCCTGCGAAGACATTGTCAGACAAACCCCGTTGGGGTCGTAATAAGCTTCGTATAGCTGCCGCTGTGACGACGTGATGTGTTTGGCTCACCGCTCACAGTTCACCCTTACACGACGTACCAACTCCCGTAGATGACGAGCCCAAGGACGGCACCGAAGTGACGCGAATCGGCCGAACGTTGAGGGTGGCGACACCTTCTTGAGACGAGACGGCCGGTGTTATGCCATGCACTACCACGATGCGGCCGAGCGGCTCCGTTCGCTTCAGCGGCGCCGGCCCAAGTTGGGCATCGAGACGACGATGCGAATGCTCGACCATCTCGACAACCCCGAGACTGCGGTGGTACCGGTGCAGATCGCCGGATCGAACGGGAAGGGCTCGACCGCGGCGCTGCTGTCGTCGGTGCTCCGCGAGGCCGGCCTCACCGTCGGGACGTTCACCTCACCGGGGCTGAACGACTTTCGGGAGCAGGTGCGGGTGGACGACCGGACGATGTCGAAAGCGGCGGTGGTCGAACACGTTGAGGCGTTGGCCCCGTGTCTTGACCGCCTCGCCGACGAGGACGATGAGCCGACTCACTTCGAGGCGCTCACGGCCGTCGCACTGGCACACTTCGCCCGCGAGGATGTCGATGTCGCAGTCTTAGAGGTCGGCATCGGCGGCCGGTATGACGCGACCTCCGCGGTCGACCCGGTCGCGAGCGCCGTCACCGACGTCAGCCTCGAACACACCGAGCTGCTCGGCGACACCGTCTCGGAGATCGCCCGCGACAAGGCGCAGGTCGCTCCCGACGGCGAACCGCTCGTTACCGCCGCAACCGGTGCGGCGCTCGATGCCATCCGTGAGGAAACCGACGTGATCACGGTCGGCGGGGACAACGCCGATGTAAGGGCCGTCGATGAGGGGCTCGTCGACGCCGTCGAGAACGCGATATCGCTCACCGGTCCAGACTGGGCACTCGAGACACGGCTGCGACTGCTCGGCGCCCACCAAGCGCGCAACGCCGGAGTCGCCGCGGCCCTCGCCCGCCAGGTTGCTGACGTCGACCCGGAAGCGATTGCCACAGGGCTGCGCCGGACCGAGTGGCCCGGCCGGTTCGAGACGGTCGCCCGAGAACCGCGGGTCGTCCTTGACGGGGCGCACAATCCCGCGGCCGTACAGACCGTTGCAGCGCTCCTTGATCGCGTTGACTACACCGACCTCCACGTCGTCTTCGCCGCCATGAGCGACAAAGATCACGACGGGATGGTTGCGGCGCTGCCGACCGTCGAGACAGCGTTCGTGACGCGGCCCGCCGTCGACCGTGCGGCCGAGGTTATTCGGCTCGCGGACGCTATCGACGGGCACGCGGGGCGGGTCCACAAGGTCTCCTCGGTGCCGGAGGCGACAGAACGGGCGCTCGCAGGCGCCGACCCTGACGACTTGGTCCTTGTGACCGGGTCGCTGTATGCGGTCGCGGAGGCGCGCGATCGCTGGACCCGGACGGTCGTTCCAAAGACACGCGGCCGGTTACCAGCCGCCCAGGCGGTGTTCGGGGGTGCCGATTTCGACGAGGCCGCCGCCGAGGCGGTCGACCACCGCGTCTTGACGACCACGCTCCGGGCGGGGCAGGCGGAGATCGTCGCGCGACACGCCGCCCAGGTTGGCGTCGAGTGTCGCCAGTCCGACCGCGGAACCCCAGAGCACCACGTCGAAACAGTGCTCGCTGGCAGTGAGGCTGCGCTCCGCGCGCTTGCCGACGCGCTCGAGGAGGGCGACCGCGGGCTGAGTCATCTCGGACGACAGTTGGCGCGGGCGCTTGATCCGCTATCGCCGGCTCCGCCGCTCGACACGGCCAGCACAGCGGTGATGGGCATTCTGAACGTCACGCCTGACTCCTTCTACGATGGGGGAGAGTACGACCGTCTCGATGCCGCCGTTGACCGGGCGGAGGAGTTGGTCGCGGCCGGTGCTGACATCGTCGACGTCGGGGGTGAGTCTACCCGACCGGGCGCCGACCCCGTCTCCGTCGCCGAAGAGATCGACCGCGTGGTACCGGTGATCGAGCGGCTCGCCGCCCTCAACGTCCCTGTCTCGGTCGACACCCGCAAGGCTGCGGTCGCCGACGCGGCGCTGTCGGCCGGCGCCGACATCGTCAACGACGTCTCCGGGCTCTCCGACCCAGAGATGCGGTTCGTCGTCGCCGACCACGACGCTGGACTGGTATTGATGCACAGCGTTTCGGCGCCGGTCGATCCTGACACGACCGTTGAGTACGACGACGTGGCGCGGGACGTGCTCGTTGAGTTGAGCGAGCAGGTGCTCGCGGCCGAGCAGGCTGGCATCGATCGCTCGAAGATCATCGTCGACCCTGGCTGCGGCTTCGGCAAGTCGGCCGCCGAGAGCTTCGAGTTACTTGACCGTCTCGGCGAGTTCCACGCACTTGGCTGTCCGGTGATGGTTGGCCACTCCCGGAAGTCGATGTTTGCAGGGGTCGGCGAGACCCCCGATGAGCGGTTACCGCCAACGCTGGCGGCAACAACGATGGCTGCCGAGCGTGGCGCCAATGTCGTTCGGGTACACGACGTCGCGGAGAACGCAGCGGCGATCAGGACAGCCGTGGCGGCCGACGACGGCGTCGTCGGCGGTAAGTAATCACGAGTAGGAGTGGCTGAACTCCCAGTGATAGCGGCACGCGTTGCAGGTGGCCCACTCAACGAGGTCGAACTGCTCGGGATGCCGCTGGCCGTGGGTCATGTCGCTGCGGCATACCGGACAGGTGAGCCCCTTGAGCTCAAGATCGGGGAACTCCTCGTAACTGAACTCCGCGACGCAGTGGGGACAGTCGATGGCGTCGCGAGCGTTATGCTGGAGGATATCTCCCTTGCACCGCGGACACTCCAGCGTCGCAGGGGGCCGCTTCGCCCAGCCGTGGTCCCCATCGTGGGTAGTCGTGGCCGTGTCCATTGCTGACAGGCGGAACTTGTTCGGGCCATCTCCACGGCGAAGCGGTTTCACGACCCTTCGCCCGACGCCGACGAGCCCCCGGTACAAAGCCTGCAACGCGTCTGTCACGATATGCCTTGGTTAGGAGCGAATCCGCATAAGTTACACGCCACGATGTGTGAGCCGCACAGCCGACCGGGGGCGGCTCCGAGGGGACGGTTTTTGTCGCCTGCGTGTGGAATAGGGGCATGATCGGGTTTCGTCGGCAGCCGCTCCAGCTTGACCTTGCTGTGCTTGCGGAACTCTCGGGTGTGACGCTCGCTGCCGGCTCGTTCGCGCTCGTGGTCGTCGTCGGTATGGTGCTGGTGAATTTTCGGGAACCGATGATTGACCGCGCCGTCAACCGGACGCTCGCCGGCTCACCGCTCTCCGTGTTTTATGGGCTCATCGGCTTCGGTCTGGTCGCGATCGTCGGGGCGTATTTGCTCTCGCAAGCGGCACAAGTGGGGCTTGGGGGCCCGCTGCTCGGCGTTGCCGCAGCCGCAGTCGTGGGTGGTGCGCTCGTCACGCTCGCGGGCTTTGGGTACCTGGTCGTCGGCACCGTTCTCACGACGTTCGAAGGCCCACGCCGGCCGTGGCTTGGGGCGGTCGTCGGCGCAGTCGCGAGTTCACTTCCGTGGCTCGTCCTTTCGCCGCTGTACGGTCTCGCCGTTTGGACACTGGTCGCCGCGGTAGGGCTTGGCAGTCCCACTCGCCACTACATCCATGCTGAACGGACCGTCGAGACAGAAACCCGAAGCTGACTACTAAAGGTTCTTTTGCATGGCCATTATGTATCGGGTGTGTTTAGACCGTCACTCGCTTCCGGCGGATTGTTCGAGGCGGCTGCGGGCGCCGCCGTCGCCGCGGGAAGCCTGGTGTTGGTGCTCGCGCTCGTCGCCGGCGCAGCGTTCGCGTACAAGCAATTGCGCGGCGATGGCGTCGAGTGGCCTGACGAGGCCAGTGACGACGAGGTCACACAGGGCGATAGCGACGACGAGTGGAAGTACTACTGACGGACTGCGTGGCTACTGTCGGCTTGGGAAGAAAAGAAGCGGACCGCGGGGTTAGTCGCTACTGCTCGCAGCGTCGTCCGCGTCGGAGATATCCGTCACCATTTCGTCGCCGGACGTGACGACATCGATATCGCCCTCCGCGGTCATATCTTGGATCCGATCCGCAAACGCCTCGCTCTCAAGGATCTCGTACTCGTTATCAAGTCCCAGATAGACGGTGTAACACATCAGCGTCAGGATCACCGCGAACGGCAATCCGGTAGTGATGGCCGCCGTCTGGAGCGCCGTCAGGCCGCCCCCGATGAGCAGCAGCGAGGCGACAGCACCCTCAGTGACTGCCCAGAAGATCCGTTGGGTCTTCGGCACGTCGTGCTTGCCGCCCGAGGTCAGGTGGTCGATGACCAGCGACCCCGAGTCGGACGAGGTGACGAAGAACGTGATGACCAGCAACGTGGCCAGCAGCCCCGAGATGGCACCGAGCGGGAACTGGTTCAGCGTGACGAACATGCCGAGCGTCTCGAAGGAACCGTAGCCGAGCTCGTTGTACGCCGTCTGAACCGGGCCACCGCCGACGGACTGCGACAGCGCGGCACCACCGAATGTGGCCAGCCAGATGGTCGAGAACAGCGACGGCAGGAACAGGACCCCCAGGACGAACTCC
>CAYZJQ010000155.1:0-4968 GCA_964478805.1 uncultured Halobacteriales archaeon
AACGCGAGCAGTACGAGCGCGGGAAGGCGTTCTTCGACGCCGTCGCCGACGAGCGCGGCGTTGAGGGGGCGAGTCTCGTCTGGGCGCGCCCGGAGCATCTCCCGAGCGACGAGGAGCTCGACCACCCGGAGCGGTGGCTGGCGCGGGTCAGGTAGGCGTCCAGTCGAGCGCCGCCGCGAGATCGTCGCGCGGCGGCGAACACGCCCGGTTCCGACAGGCGTAGACGGTCGGCCCGTCGCGGGCGCTCCGGCCGGCCCAGATCGGCGGGGCCTCCTCCAGCGCCAGCATGTCGAGCCAGGGGGCCAGCTCCTCGTCGGTTGGCGGGCGCACGGAGAGCAGTCGCAGCGGGAGGTACCGCTCGGCGAGCGTCGCGCGCCACTCGGCCGGTAGCTCGGCGGCTGCGACCGTGAGCTCGTGGCGGCCCACGGCGCGGGCGTCGGCCGCGAGCGTGAAGGCGGCGTGCTGGAGGGGGCTCTCCTCGAGCGTCGTCGCGTGGGTCTCCGTCACCGCCGTCGCGACGGTTGCGAACTCGTCGTCGGTGGTGAAGTGTGCGAGCGCGTCGAGCGTCTCCACGGCGACGCCCGTACTCGACGGTGTGGAGGCGTCGCTGAGCTCCTGCGGCCGGGCGACGAGCGACTCGCCGCCCGCGGGCGTGAAATAGAGTGTCCCTTGGTCGGCGTCGTAGAACCGGTCGACGAGCCCCCGCGCGACCTCGATGGCGAACGCGAGATGCGCGACGTCGCCAGTCGCCTCGTAGGTGTGCAACGCGCCCCGTGCGAGGAAGGCGTAATCCTCGAGATAGCCGACACCGTTCACGTCACCGTCCTTCCAGCGCCGGGCGAGCCGGTCGCCGTCCCAGAGCCGGTCGCGGACGAACGCCAGCGCCGCGGCGGCAACCTCGGCGTACCGCTCGTCGCGAACGAGCCCGGCCTCGGCGAACGCCGAGATCATCAGCCCGTTCCACCCCGCGAGCACCTTTTCATCGCGGGGCGGCCGGGGCCGCTCCGCGCGGTACGCCCGCGCCTGCTCACGGGCCGTGGCGAGCCGCGCTGCTACCTCGGATTCGTCGAGATCGTGGGCCGCCGCGAGCTCGGCAATAGACGCCGACTCGGTGAGGACGGTCCACGACTCGACGGCACCGGCTACCTCCTGTTCGGGCTCGAAGTTCCCCGTTTCGTCGACGCCATAGCGGCCAGCGAACAGGTCGGCGTTAACCTCGTCGGGGATCGCCGCGTGCACGTCCTCGGGCGTCCAGACGTAGTACGCCCCCTCGACGCGCTGGCCCTCGTAGGTCGACCGGGCGTCGAGCGTCGCGAAAAACCCCCCCTCATCGTGGCGAAGTTCGCGCTCGACGAAGCGGAGGGTCCCCTCGGCGACCTCAGCGTACCGGTCCTCACCCAGCAGCTGTGCGCCGGCGAGAAACGTCCGCACGAGCCCGGCCTGGTCGTACAACATCTTCTCGAAGTGGGGAACGACCCACTCGGGGTCCGTACAGTAGCGGTGGAAGCCGCCGCCGAGGTGGTCGTAGAGGCCGCCGGCGGCCATCGCGTCCAGCGTCTCGCGGACGACCGTGCGGTACTCTGCTGTCCCCGTTCGGTCGGCCGCCCGCAACAGCAGGTCGACCCGGGGCGGGTTGGGAAACTTCTGTCCGCGCCCGAAGCCGCCGTGTCGCCGGTCGGCCCGTCGGACGGCGTCGCTCGCGGCCGCGTCGAGAAAGTCCGCGTCGGGCGCCTCGCCGGCATCCGGGACCGCCTCGAGCTCCCCCTTGGCCGCGGCGGTCCACTGGTCGGCGCGCGCCTCGATCTCCTCGCGCTCTGCCGGGTCGGTCCACGCCTCGGCGACGTGGTCGACCAGTTGCTTGAACCCGGGCTGGTCGCGCTTCGCCTCCTTCGGAAAGTAGGTGCCGACAAAGAACGGCTTCCCCTCGGGGGTACAGAAGACGGTGAGCGGCCACCCCGCCTGTCCGCGGACGAGCTGGCAGACGGTGATGTACAGCGAGTCGAGGTCCGGTCGTTCCTCTCTGTCGACCTTTATCGGGACGAACGAGTCGTTGAGCCGCGCCGCCACCGCGTCGTCCTCGAAGCTCTCCTCGGCCATGACGTGACACCAGTGACACGACGAGTAGCCGACGGAGAGGAAGATCGGCCGATCCGCCTCGCGAGCGCGCTCGAGTGCCGTCTCGTCCCAGGGCTGCCAGTTGACGGGGTTGTCGGCGTGCTGGCGGAGATACGGCGACGCCTCCGCGTCGAGCCGGTTGCGAGCGAGGGGATCGTCACCGGTGTCGGCGCTGTCTGTCATACATCTATGTCGGTCCCCAGGGTAAAGAGGCCGGCGCGGGGCCCAACGCTTGTTAGGCAGTCACACACACAGCCGGTATGGCAACCACCCAACGGCTCGACGCCTACCGGTTCCACGAACGCGCATGGGCGAGCTACGACGCCCTGTCCGAGGGGTTCGAGTGGACGGTCCCGGCCCGGTTCAATATCGCGGCGTATTGCTGTGATCGCTGGGCCGAGGCGCGCCCCGACGCGCCTGCACTCATTGCAGATAGCGGGGGCGAGCCGGAGACGGTGACGTACGCCGACCTCGACGCCCGGGCGAGTCGGCTGGCCCGCTTCCTCCGTGAGGCGGGCGTTGCGCGTGGCGACCGCGTCGGCGTGAACGCACCCCAGTGTGTCGAGACCGCAGTCGCACACCTCGCGTGCTGGAAGCTCGGCGCCGTCTCCGTCCCGCTCTCGACACTGTTCGGGTCCGACGCCATCCGCTACCGGCTCGCCGACGCGGGCGCGGTCGCAGCCGTCGTCCACCCGGAGGCGCTCGGCGCCTACCGCAAAGCGCGTGCCGACGTCGACACGCTCGCGACGACCGTGGTGATCGATTCGACCGCTCGAGGCAGTGAAGTCACCTTCGGCGACGTCGTCGGCGGTCGCGATCCCGGATTCGAGGCCACCGAAACCGACGCCGAGGACGACGCCGTACTCATCTACACCTCGGGGACGACCGGCGATCCAAAGGGGGTCAGACACGCCCACCGGATGCTGCTCGGCCATCTCCCCCTCTTTCTCACCACGTTTTGCAACCTGGAGCTCCGCGACGACGACACCTTCTGGACGCCCTCGGAGTGGGCGTGGATCGCGTCGCTGTTCGACGTGGTCGTGCCCGCGTGCTACTACGGGCGGACGGTGGTTGTCGACGAGACCGGCGGCGCCTTCGAGCCCTCGCGAGCGTTTGACGTGCTCGACCGCCATGGCGTGACGAACTTCTTCGCGCCGCCCACGGCGTTGCGGATGATGATGCAGACCGACCGGGAGGTCGACAGCGTCCGGGTCGTCGCCTCCGGCGGCGAGTCGCTCGGCGAGCGCATCGCCGCCTGGGCCGCCGAGAGCTTCGGCGGCGCTGTCGTCCATGAGGGGTACGGCCAGACGGAGGCGAACATGATCGTCGGCGACTGCACCGCGCTCGCCGAATCGCGCGAGGGGTACATCGGCCGCCCCGGACCGGGCCATGAGGTCGCGATCCTCGACGACGACGGCGAGCGCCTTCCGGCCGACGAGGTCGGCGAGATCGCCGTCCGCTACGACGACGACCCCGTCTGCTTCCGGGAGTACTGGAACGACCCCGAAACGACGGCGGCGAAGGTCCAGGACGGCTGGCTGCTGACCGAGGACCTCGGTCGGATGGACGCGGACAGCTATCTCGCCTTCGAGGCGCGCAAGGACGACGTCATTATCTCCGGGGGCTACCGTATCGGTCCCGTCGAGATCGAGGAGTCGCTGGCCGGCCACCCGGCGGTCGCGGACGCAGCCGTCATCGGTGTTCCCGACGAGGAGCGCGGCGAGGTACCGAAGGCGTTTGTCGTCCTGACAGACGGCTACGCATCCACCGACGAGACCCGCGACCGATTGCGCGAACACGTCCGCGAGCGGCTCGCACAGTACGAATACCCCCGCGAGATCGAGTTCCGGACGGAGCTTCCGACAACGGCGACCGGGAAGCTCCGGCGGGCGTCGCTCGAGTAGGCACGTTCGTGCTGACTCGACGCTGCTGGAGAGACAACCTTTACACTTCCCTGCCGTCGGGAGTCGAGCATGCACGAGGAGGAACGCGTCCTGCTGGTCGGGGGCGGTGGCCGCGAACACGCCATCGCGCGTGCGCTTGCCGACGACGCAACGCTGTACGCCTGTGCGTCGAACCGCAACCCGGGGATCGACGCGCTCGCCGTGGCGTTTGAGACGCTTGATGAGACCGACCCCGACGCAGTCGTCGCGTTCGCGGAGCGGGTCGACGCGACCGCCGCGGTCGTCGGGCCTGAAACCCCGCTTGCCGCGGGCGTTAGTGACGCGCTCGACGAGGCCGGTGTCTACGCGTTCGCACCCCCCGCCGCGGCCGCACGCATCGAGACGGACAAGAGCTTTCAGCGGCGGTTCCTCAACGACCACTCCATCCCGGGCAACCCCGACTACGAGACGTTCGACGACGTCGAGGCGGCCTGTGCGTACATCGACGAGTACGACGGTGACCTCGCGGTCAAACCCGCCGGTCTCACCGGGGGCAAAGGTGTGCGCGTCATCGGCGACCAGGTGACTGCAGCCGAGGCGAAGGCGTATCTCCGCGACTCGGCGTACGACCGGGTCGTCCTCGAAGAACGGCTCGTCGGCGAGGAGTTCACCGTGCAAGCGTTAGTTGCGAACGGCGAGGTCCGGGTGACGCCGGCCGTCCAAGACCACAAACGCGCCTATGAGGGCGACGAGGGACCCAACACCGGTGGGATGGGCAGCTACGCCGCCGGGAGCCCAGAGCTTCCCTTCATGACGAGCGACGACTACGAGGCGGCCGTCGATATCATCGAGCGGGTCGTCGACGCCATGCCCGACTACAAGGGCGTCCTCTACGGGCAGTTCATGCTGACGACAGAGGGGCCGAAGGTCGTCGAGTTCAACGCCCGCTTCGGCGACCCCGAGGCGATGA
>CAYZJQ010000156.1:0-4905 GCA_964478805.1 uncultured Halobacteriales archaeon
GAAGAAGACCCAGCGCGAGGTCGCCGACGTCGTCCAAGTAACAGAGGTCACCATCCGCAATCGCTATCAGGAACAGATCGAGGCGCTCGACATCCACTGACGACGTACCACCCGCACGACTGAACGCTTTTACAGCCCCGACCCGGCTGTCAAGTATGGCAGATTTCGACCCGGGGTCGCTGCGTGGCGAGGCGACGCTTGCCGGTACGGACCATGAGACGATGGCCGTTGAGGCGCCGTTCACCGGTGAGCCGTTCGCCGACCTCCCGCTCGGAGATGCGTCCGACGTTGAGCGCGCGTTCGAGCGAGCGCGGGATGCGCAGTCCGAGTGGGCGGCGCGAGACCCTGAGGCGCGCAAGGAGATCCTCCTGGCTTTCCACGATCTACTGCTTGCGAACTCCGAGCCGCTGCTCAACCTCACAGTCGAGGAGTCCGGGAAGGCCCGCCGCGATGGCTTTGAGGAGCTGCTCGACGCCGCGACATGTGCACGTCACTATGCCCACCGTGCTGAGAGATATCTCCGCGGTGAGGGCCGCAAGTCGCCGTTCCCTGGGCTGGTCGATGTTGAGGTGAACTACCGGCCAAAGGGAGTCGTAGGCATTATCTCGCCGTGGAATTACCCCATCACGCTCGCGGTCTCGGACGCTGTCGCCGCCCTGCTTGCGGGGAACGGGGTCGTCCTGAAGCCGGCTGAGCAGACGACCTACACCGCGCTCGCCTGCCTCCGACTGCTTCGGCGCGCTGGACTACCAGCCGACGTGATGCAGGTCGTGCCGGGCACAGGGCCAGACGTTGGTGAACCGCTGGTGCGCGCGAGCGACTACCTCTGTTTCACCGGGTCGGGGGCGACAGGGAGCGTCGTCGCCGCACAGGCCGGCGAAGAGCTCATCGACTGCTCGCTTGAACTGGGCGGCAAGAACCCCGCGATCGTCATGCCCGATGCAGACCTGCCAAAGGCGGTCCGGGGGTTGGTGCGCGGATGCTTCACCAACGCCGGACAGCTGTGTATCGCGATCGAGCGGGTGTTCGTCCACGAGGACGTCCGCGAGGAGTTCACCGAGCGGTTCGTGGCTGCGGCCCGCGATCTAGAGGTTCGCGCCGGCGATGACTGGGGCGTTGAGATGGGCACGTTAGTCTCTGCAGACCAGTTCGAGAAGGTGTCGCGTCACGTCGAGCAGGCGCGCGAGGCGGGCGCAACGGTGCTGTGTGGCGGCGACCCGCTCCCTGAAGTCGGTCCGCACGCCTACGCACCGACCGTCCTGACGAGCGTGGACGAGTCAGTTGACCTCTACGAACAGGAGACGTTCGGTCCCGTCGTCTCAATTTACGGCTTCGAAGACCTCGACGACGCCGTCACTCGGGCTAACGACTCAGTGTACGGCTTGAACGCATCCGTCTGGACCGACGATACCGAGCGGGGCCGCGAGATCGCCCGGCGAATCGACTGCGGGACGGCGAACGTCAATGAGGCGTATGCGCCATCGTTCATCGCGCACGACGCGCCGATGGGGGGAATGAAAGAGTCCGGCGTCGGTCGCCGACACGGCAGAGACGGATTTTATCGCTTCACAGAGGCCCAGACCGTTGCGACCCAGGAACGGGGCGAACTCGACGCGCCGCCGGGCGTCCCGTACAGTTGGTATGCGGGCGCAATGAAGCGACTCATCCGAGTGGTGCGTGACGTGCCCGGCTTCCGGTGAACGGCGGCACCTACACCCTGCTGCTCGCGCTCCCGAACGCAGCCACCCTCGAAGTTGGTGCGCTCGGCACGCACGAGTTTCCCATGGGCTGGTACGCGTACACCGGAAGCGCGCTCGGTACGGGCGGCTTCGCCCGGGTCGAACGGCACCGCGACCTCGCGGCCGGCGAACACGACGTCCGCCACTGGCACATCGACCACCTGCTCGGACATCCGGCGTCGCGCCTAGTCGCCGACACCCGGACGGAAGCCGCAGTGGAGTGTGCGGTCGCGCGGACGCTCCCTGACGGCCCCGTGGCGGGGTTCGGGGCCTCGGACTGCGACTGCCGGAGTCATCTCGCGTACACACGCTGCCGCGAGCCACTGGAACGTGCCATTCGCGAGGCGCACGAGCGCTTCCGGTAGCGGATGTGGTTGACACGGTCGCCGGCTTCCTGTTCGGCCCGCGAGACTCTGGCCGGTGTCTTTGACGATCCGTCCGTCCGAGCCGTCTGACGCCACGGACGTATGTGCCGTCCACGAGACGGCGCTGCGTGCAACCCGCTCTCGTTCGTCGCCTGTGGCGGATTCCGACCGGAGACTGAGTTAATGATTGAAATGCACCGGGCTGCGCGTCCATCCTGACTACCAACGACGGGGGTGCGCGCGGCGTCTCCTCACCGCGCTGGAGCGGCGCACAGCAGAACGATGATACGAGCGCGCCGGCGAGAGACGACCGAGGAGCAGGCCGCCGCGCAGGCACTGTACGAGTCGGCCGGCCACACGCTGGCCGACACGCGCGAGGTGACTGGGTTCGAGCGCACCGTCGACACGAAACGACTCACGCCCGTGCCCGACTCGTGACAAAGATGCCTGTCAAAACCACGGCGCCGCCGACGACCGTTATCGGGCCAGGCACCTCGCTCAGGATGAGGAGCGCGAGTAGTGTTGAGCCGACGGGTTCGCCCACGAGCGAGACGCTCACAACGGAGCTCTCGACGTGGGCCAGCGCCCAGTTGATCACGGTGTGGCCGAACAGTCCGGGCCCGATAGCCATCCCAAGGAATAGCAGCCACTCGTGAGGCGGGTACGCGACGAGTGAGTCACCGAGCACGAGTGTGTATCCGAGCAGTCCGAGCGCGCAGACAACGTAAACGACGGTGACGTACGGCGTGAGCGCGACGCGCTGGCGGACCGACCGGCCGGCGAGAACGTACGCGGCGGCGAAGACCGCGCCGGCGAGCGCCAGGGCGTTGCCGAACAACGGCTCGGGTGCTGTCCCGGGAGTGAGGAGGCCCTCAAGGCTCATCAATGCGGAGCCGGCAAGCGCGACGCCGATCCCGAGGGCCGTCTTTCGGGACAGCGACTCGCCCAAAAGCAGCGCGGCAGCGACAGCGACGAACGCCGGCTGTGTCGTTACCAGCGTGACGCTGGCAGCGACAGTGGTCCGATCGACAGACTCGAACCAGGCGGCGAAATGAGCGGCGAGCGCAAGCCCCGCGAGCAACGCCGACAACAAGTCGTGGCCGCGAAGCTTCGCGAACTCAGCTCGACCCCGATACGCTAGCGGTGCGAGCAACAGCCACGTCAACACTACCCGCCAGAACGCCATCGGACCCTTTGGCGCGTCTGAAATTCGAATGAGGATCGCGCTCGTTGAGACGGCAACCACGGCGACAGCGAGCGCGGCCATCGGGGGCGTCCGTCGCTCGAGTCTGTCGAGGAATGCCACGACCGTCGGTTCGGGGCATGTGGCTTGAATTTGTCTGTCGCTAGACTGACTCGAGAAGCTGCTTCGTCCGCCGGTGGCGGAATCGGAACATCGGCTCGAAGCCGACCGGTCCGGAGAGTGGGCCGACGGCTTCGCCGAGCGGGCCACCGGGGAGCCGATACTCGATGCGGTCCGAGACGAGCGTCTCGCCGGATTCGTTCTCGAAGAACCGGTGGGTGTGCTCCCAGTGAGGGAACGGCCCGTCTTCCATCGTGTCACGGAAATATGCCCGCCCCGCGTCCGGCTCGTATTCACGCTCGGTAATAACCGAGGTCCACGACTGGCGCGGCAGGACGTCGAACGGCGACAGCGACATCGAGATACGACTCCCTGTTTCCAGTACGTCAGGGTCCGCCTCGCCATCCGGGCCGACGACGCGTTTGAGCTCAAGGTTCATGAACTCGGGCGTAAGCGCCGTGAGCCCCGTGATCTGCGAGTGGAACTCCCATACGTCCTCAAGCGGTGCGTCGACCCATGTCTCGCGGTGGTAAGTAGGCATACAAGAACCGAGGGGCGGATAAGCGAAAAGCGAACTGGTGTGCGGTTCTGACATCCTCCCACGACGGAGGGGTTCCCCACTCGCGTCGTACGGTGGGGGGTGGGCCGTGCCAGTGCGGCCCCCGACTCGGAGAGCGGGCTTCAATTACCGCCCCGCTGGCGTGCATATCCGTCCCCGAGACTCGAGCGCACAACCGACGATGCGAACCGTCGTAGGTGTGTTGGCTGTTGTCGGATGCAGCCCACGGCTGAAGCCGTGGGCGTTCTCCGTGAACCGCTGTAACCGTGAGAGATTGTCGCGTGATCTGTGGTCGGGCCGGGAGAACTCTAACTGAGCGAGCACGCAGATGACTGGCAGTCGATTAGAGAAATGAACGACGAGATCACGCCGATACACTGCCCAGATTGTGCTAGTTGGGAATACGATGCCGGGGGATGATGGAGACTATCACTTCAGCCGCTCCTGCAGAAACGAGGGATGGGCCTCTTCCACGCCGTCGACGGCGAGAATCTGTTCTGCGATTACTGTGCCGACTTCGTCGCCGTCCTGCCCTCGTACTTCAGCCATCAGCGTGTGATCGCCCGACGAGGAATACAACGATTCGACGGCGTCGAGATCGGAGAGAGCCCGCGTGGCTTCAACGTACCGTTCACTTGCCACCTCGATACCGACCAGCGCAATGGAGCGCCCAGCGAGCTTTTTCGGGTCCACATCGGCAGAGTAGCCCACGATGACACCTTCGTTTTCCAGCTTGTCGACGTACTTACGAACGGTCGGCTTCGAGACACCAGCCCGGTCTGCGATCTCGGCATAGGAGGCTTGTGCGTCCTCCTCTAACACCGAGAGAATCCGGTCTTCAGTCGTCTGCGTACTCATACTACTCTCTTTCACGTGCCAGGAAAAATATCTTCCGTAACGGAAAGCCCGTTGGCTGAGAAGCGAACGTCCGCCCGACGG
>CAYZJQ010000157.1:0-4872 GCA_964478805.1 uncultured Halobacteriales archaeon
ACCCAGCACATATCCCACCTGCGGGACGGGAAGCCCCGCCGTTCACCGCGGGGAGGATGTCACCACGGCCACAATAAGTTCCAGTACCATAGCAGCCAGGCGAACAGAATCGCAGCCGCCGCCACCGCGGTGTAGTGGAGCCGCCGCATCGGTCCCCAGAACGACTCCCGCCACGTCACTCCAGCGACGACGGCAGCTGCAACCGCGCCGAGCGCACCAAGACTGCTGAGGAGGAACGCGGCCGTGGTCCAGGCGGGCAGACCGTACAGGACGACCGGCTGCTGTGCGACCGCCGCCACTAGCCCAGCCGGCGCCGCGAGCAGCAACAGCGCACTCCCCCCGGCGAGATACCGTGCAGCGCGTGGCCGCCGTCCCATCGACGACCCGTCGGTGACCCGCCGGTAGACGCCGCCGGCTGCCCATCCGAGGAGAGCAGTAAGCATCACCAACAGCGAGACCGCCAGCGTCGCGGCCTGTCCGAGCGGGTGCTCGTGTGGCCCGAGCGGTCGGAACCCGGCGACCCCGAGTGGCCCCTGCAGCATGTAGCTGATCTCGCCGTCCTGCTCGCGGAAGGCCAGCCGCTCGTGGCCGTCAACCGCTTGGAACACGAGCGGCTCCACCTCGACCCATCGCTGCCGGTCGGCGCCGATGACCGGGTCGGTGACGAGGGTGCCGTCGGCCGCGACCGACACCTGGACGCTTCCCGGTGCGCCGAGCAGCCTGTCGGGCTCGGTTCGCGCGACACGGGTGCCGCGGTACCAGCCGGTGATGGCGTCGGCCTTGGCGGGGCGACCCTCCGGCTGCGGCGGGTCGGGGTCGCCCGGCGGCGTGAACCGCGAGATGAACGCATCGAACAGCGCCTCGCGGGCCTGGCTCGCCCCAGCGGTGTTGTACGAGACGAACAACCCCATGTCCCGCTCGGGAAACAGCGCGAGCAGGCTGCGGAACAGTCGCGTGTCGCCGTGATGACCGACGATACGAGTGTCCCCCCGGCTCAGCTCGTAGAACCCATAGCCGACACCGTTGACCGCCGGATGGTTCCTGAACCGGGCCGCGTGCATACTCGTCACGGTCTCTTCGGCGAGGTACTGTTCCCCGTCCACACGGCCGCCCTGGAGGTGAGCGAGCATGAACCGGCCCATGTCCGTCGCGGTGGCGCTGACCGCGCCGGCGGGCCGCTCGGGGACGAACTCGAACCCGCGCGTGTCGAGCCCGTCAGCTGTCATCACGTGGCCGGCCGCTACGGAGTCTTCCGGTGGTTGCGCGACGGTGCTCCGGCTCATCCCGAGCGGCTCGAACACCTCCGTGTGGACGTAGTCTGCAAATGATCGGCCGGCCGCGCTGCTCAGCGCGTAGCCGGCCAGGGCTACCCCGTAGTTGGAGTACGAGGCTAGCTCCCCGGGTGGACGGACCCGGGCCGGTGGGTCAGATCTGACGGTCGTGCCGAGATCTGCCATGTCCTCGCGGCTCCGCGCGAAGACGCCAGCCCCCGAGGCCTCGAACCCGGCCGTGTGGGTTCCGAGGTGCTCTAAGGTCACCGGCCCCGCCGGGCCCGGCAGCCGGAGGTCATCGACGTACTCGCGCACGTCGGTCTCCAAATCGACGACGCCGGCCTCGATACCACGCATCATGGCCGTGCCGGTGATCGACTTCGAGACGGATCCGATCCGAAAGCGCGTCTCGTCGGCGCGCACCGGTCGGTCGGCCGCGGCGTCTGCGACCCCGTAGCCGCTGGCGAACCGCATCTCCCCGTCGACAACCACCGACACGGTGGCGCCGGCGATGCCGTGCTCCTCGAGTTGGGTCGGGAGACGCTCGTCGAAGAACGCCGCCAGCTCCGCAGCCGTGGGGGGCTGTCCCGGTGTTTCCGACACCTCGGCGCCGGGAGCCGGCGGGGTGGCGGCTCCCGTGCCCACGATGGTACTGGCCCCCACAGCACCGCCGACTCCTGCGAGAAACCGTCGTCTGGTGACTGTGTCGGTCATCGTTCCAAGTGACTCCCAGTGGGGCTGTCAAATTCAATCTAAATGGGGTGTTGCGGGCCGCGCAACACCGACGGTAGCTGCCTGCCGAACCACACGTCGGCGCTGCAAGCCCGCGGGGCGGCGACGAGGAGCGCGCACACCGGAGCAGCCACGAGGAGACACGCGCCTCTGTCTGCGGAACGTCACCATTTTACCGGGGGTGTCTCCCGGCTGCGGTCGTACGTGACTCTCGGGTGCTGACGTGCGGGCGACCCCCGTCACATCGTGTACGTTATACTCGGAACCGGCGCACTCCCACGGTCGTCAAGCCGTGGATACGCGCCGTCACGCCGGGCAGCAGACCACCGTTCAACCGGCTGGCTTGAGTCTCCCATGGGGATGGTTACGTGACAGGCAAGCCTCTTTACAGGTGGGACTCGGTCGGAACGGAGCGGCTTCCGCCCCGTCGTTCGGAGGCGGTCTGTCCGCCCGCGTAACGAGGCAGTATCCGAAACGGCAGGCGGTGAACGGCATATCCTCGAAGGGTATGAGCGCGTGCCGGCTGCTCAACGCGAACCAGAAGCTCCCCCTGAGTCCACTGATGCCTGCTGGCGTCTCCGTGGCACAGCCACCACGCGGGGACATCATATCTGGGGGTGAATAGGGATAACGGCCACTTAGCATGGCCAGCAGTCCACCAGTCCAGTACCGTGGGACTCCCTGCGCCTGAAAGGTCTGGTAATCCGGTGATTGGACTCCAAACCTGAAACGCCCGTCGCTCGAGATTTCTCCGCGTTCACGTGGAGGAGAATATTAATTACGATGCGTTAGTAGTTGAATATCTGTATTGTTGCTGAACGTGGGTTGTGGAAGCGTCGTCGGATTCACGCCCGCCGTGAACGGTGAGATTCCCTCGCCTATTCAACAGAGGAACCGATGGGTCGGTCAGGGGGAGCCCCTGCCTGCTCGACGCTGTTGATAGCCGGTCCTGAGATGGTTGGGTTTCCGAGCGGGCAATGCAGACGCCGGACCGCTTGCGTCAGGCTCAATTAAGTCGTCCCGAGGTATTATATCAACAACCGTATATTTGCTGATTAAGAAGCCATCGATGCCAGGTTGGGTCGACGAGTTGGGTTTTCTCGCGCGCTCGGAGAACCGCGTGAGGCTCTTCCGAGCGGTGGCCGCCAAACAACCGTGCGGGCGGCGCGAGCTACAGTCTGCGACCGACGTGTCCCGGGTGACGCTGAGTCGGGCGCTTCGCGGCCTCGAATCGCACGGATGGATTCATCGCGGCGCGACCGGCTACGAGACGACGCCGCTCGGTGACGCCGTTCTCGACGACCTCGATCGATTCGAAAAGACGATTCGCCTGAGCACCGAACTGGGGATGGTCGTGGAGTATGTTCCGTTCGAGTGTTTCGAGTTCAATATCGGCCGACTCGCAGATGCTGAGGTCGTCGTCTCCACACCAGAGAACCCGCTCGCGCCGGTTGCGCGTGCGGACGAACTAATGCGGGAGGCAAGCAGTGTCAACGTTCTCGCGGAAACGGTCACGAACAGCACGCTCGACTCACAACGTGAAGCAGTCGAGGCGGGCCAGGAAGCCGAAATCGTGCTGAGCAGTCACCTCTTCGAGACGATAGCCGCGGACGATCGACTCGCTGAGAGTTTCCGCGCCCTACTGCGGAGCGGGCTGGTCTCCGCGTTCCGTTACGACGGCGACGTTCCGCTCACTCTCGTCGTCTATGACGGAGCGACCGTCGGATACGGCATCGTCGACGACGAGGGGTTCCCGCGTGCAGCTATCATCAGTGATGACCCGGTCGTCGTCGAACACGGAAAGGAACTAGTCTACACCTACCGGACAACGTCAAGGTCGCTCTCGTCTGACGATTTCAGGAGCTGACGGTCAATAAACCAGCAGTTTTGTCCGCAATCGTTCGAACCCTGAGCTCGTGTCAGTGAGTGATATAAAGTGCTGATGCATCCCACCCGTTTCAATGATTCCCTGGGCATTGAGATCGATCGTATCGATCTCCGGACGCGTCGTCGATCGTCTCAAACATGTGGTTTTCTCTATTCGTTTTTTTCCGAGCGGGACGCGAGGGCGTGAGTCACACAGAGCAACTGCCAGGCGTCCAAGCGCTAAGGATGGCACCGGCGATGCATACGCGACGCGGACGAACGCCCACGGAATAGTCCGTCAGGCCCTCAGTATCTGTTTGATCGTCGTCCTCGTGCTCTCAACAGTCGCGCCGGCGGTCACCGTCGGGCCGGCGGCCGCACAGACGGCGACCGTTGGGATCACGGGTGCCGTTGACCGCGCCGACGGCTCGACAGCCGTCGGTGATAAGCTATTCGCCATCCGTGGAGGCAGCGTCGTCGCGAATTCCACGACCGACGCAGCCGGGAACTACACGCTTGGGGGACTTGATCCGGCGACCGAGTACGACCGGGCGTATCTCCAGACGAACGGAACCACCAGGGGCGCGACGGGGTACTTCCCGCGGGACGGGTCACCGGACCTGTTCGGGCTCGTCGCGGTGAACACCTCGCAGACGACCGACGCGGGCAGGACGTCTCTCCCGCCGGCGAACGTTTTGAACATCACGGTGGTTAACGAGAGCGGCGCACCCGTCCCGAACGCGCTGGTGGGGGTCGCGCACACGAACAACGATGGCCAGGTAGTGCAGAACAGCCAGCTCGGACCGCCGTTCACCACGGGAAGCGACGGCCGGGTCCACCCCTCGCCGTCGGCGGCCGGAATCGAACTCGCCGGTAACGTTACGCTGCGAGTCTTCCCGCCGCGGACAATCAGCTACGGCGACGGGACGGTCGACACGACCACGACCGGGATGTACGTCGAGCGGGAGTACTTGCGGACGGTACAGATGGACCAGGATCGCGA
>CAYZJQ010000158.1:0-4832 GCA_964478805.1 uncultured Halobacteriales archaeon
GCTGTGTCGAGTCAACCGACAGTGCTGGTGATCGGGGGTGGCGCCACGGGGACGGGGATTGCCCGTGACCTGGCGCTACGTGGAGTGGACGTGACGCTCATCGACCGCGACGGGCTCGGGAGCGGGGCCTCCGGGCGGTCACACGGGCTGCTCCACAGCGGCGCTCGCTATGCCGAGTCGGACCCACAGGGCGCTGCCGAGTGTGTCGAGGCGAACGCGACGCTGCGCCACATCGCCGGCGCCTGCATCCGCGATACCGGCGGGCTGTTCGTCAGCCTCGAGGCGGACGACCCCGCCTACTTTGACCGGAAACGCGCGGCCTGCGAGGAGGTGGGCATCGATGTCGAGGCGCTGTCGCCGGCGGCCGCTCGCGGACTCGCGCCCGACCTCGCCGCCACGGTTGCCCGCGTCCTGCGGGTGCCGGATGCGGTGATCTACCCCTCGCGGTTGGTCGCAGCCAACGCCGCCGATGCCGCCCGCCACGGCGCGACGATCCACCCCCACGCGCCGCTCGAGGAGCTGACCGTCACCGACGGCCGCGTCCAAGCAGCGATGGTCGGCGGCAGCGTCGACGCGGCGCTACGCCCGGAGTACGTGGTGAACGCCACCGGGGCGTGGGCCGAGTCCGTCGCTGCGATGGCCGGCCTCGAGGTGCCGATACGACCCACCCGCGGCGTGATGGTGGCAGTCGACTACGACGCGCCCCATCCAGTGCTCAACCGGTGTCGCCCGCCCGACGACGGCGACATCGTCGTGCCGCACCCGACGGAGACGGTGGTGGGGACGACCAGCGTCGCCGTCGCCGACCCCGACGACTACGACCGGGCCACCTGGGAGCCTGACCGTGCTATCGCCGAGTGTGCACAGATGTTACCGCCCGTCGCTGACGCCGCCGTCCACCGCAGCTGGTGGGGGGTGCGTCCGCTGTACGAACCCGACGAGGCCGACCGCGGCGGTCGGGGCATCTCACGGGGGTTCTTCCGGCTTGACCACGCCGCCGACGGCGTCACAAACATGGCGAGTATCGTCGGCGGCAAGCTCACCACTTACCGGGAGATGGCCGCGGCCGTAACGGACCTGGTGTGTGACCGTCTTGAGGTCGCCGCCGCCTGTGAGACGGCTACGCGGCGCCTCCCCGGTGCTGACGATCCCGCCCAACTGGACGCGTTCGTCGCCCGTTACGACGCCGGCAACCCCACTGACGCGGACATCGTCCAGGCGGACTGACTGACACAGTCTAGCGACCCGACGTTCAAGTTGGACAGCCGGACGCCACTATCGGCCACTGCAGAGCGCTGTGCGGCCAGTGGGTTTGCCCGGAGCCAGGCCGAGCACGTGCGGTGACTCCCCTAACCTCCATAACCCTCAATAGGCTCTATAGATTGTTTATTTATAGTGCATTCAGCTACATCTACTGCCGTGCGACGGTTCGAGCAGTACCGTGACAGCTCCGGCGCTTGGACGTTCGATATCGCCGACTACGCGGCCGACCTGGACGCAGTTACTCCCGGCGGCGCCACGGCCGAGCCAACTCCGGCGAATGCCTACCGGATGGCGGTCTACCTCGAGGGGATCATCGAGACCCACCAGCGGACCGACAGCTGGTCCGACGAGGCGTGCGCCCGGTTCGAGACGTTTGAATCGACCCTCGAAGTCGAAGCGGTTGCGACGGCGCTCCGGGAGATCGCCGAGACTGCCGACACCTGAGGCGCTCTGGTACGCAGCTATGGAATACACGCTCCAGCCTGATGAAGCCGTTTCGGACGGTATCAAGCGTATCATCGACGGGAAGATCGACCGCGGGATCGACCACATCGACGCGGGTACGGACCGCCACGAGACGGTCCACGAGGTTCGCAAACGGTGTAAGGAGATTCGCGCGGCCGTTCGCCTCGTCCGGCCGGTCTTACCGACCTACAAACGCGAGAACGTCCACTATCGGGACGCCGGTCGACTGCTCTCTGACATCCGTGACTCCCACGCAGCGATCGAGACGTTCGACGACCACCTCCGTCCCGCCGCCGAGACGCGGGGCGTCGTAGACGAATCGACGCTCGCCGACGTGCGGGCGACGCTCGTCGACCGCCGCGAGACGATGGCGGCTGAACAGAATGTTGAGGGCCGACTCGACGAGGTCCGGGCGGCGTTGGTCGACGGGCGAACGCGGGTGCCGGATCTGCCGATCGCGACGGAGGGGTACGACGCGGTGGCCGGCGGGCTGCGCAAAAGCTACAAACGCGCTCGTAACCGCATGACTGAGGCGTATGAGGATCCGGATTTCGAGCGGTTCCACGAGTGGCGCAAGCGAATCAAGTACCACCGGTATCACACCCGGTTGCTCCGCCGCATTTGGGTCGACCCGATGAAGCGCCGGCGCGCGGAGCTCAAGCAGCTGTCCGACGTCATCGGCTACGAGAACGACCTCGCGGAATTCGTCGCCATGATGGACGACGAGGAGCTGTTCGATCCGGCGACCAGAGCGGCACTGCGCGAGGTGGCCACCGCAAAACGGGGAGAGTTCCACCGCCAGGGCCGGCCGCTCGGCGAGCGACTCTTCGCGGAGTCGCCCGACCGGCTGGTCGACCGCTTTGGCGCCTACTGGACTGCGACCCACGAGTACGACCCGGACCCCTGACCCGCACGCCGGAGTGGCGCGCCCCTGCCGTCGGGGACAGGCAGTCGATCCGGCCGGGCGAGCTGGTGGTTCTCTGACCGACGGGCGTTTCGGTTACCCGTCTGCTGCCGTTTAGCTGATTGCAGACGGTAAGCCCCCTTCCTCAAGAAGTAACGCAGCGAAGCGAGTAACGTAGTAGGGGGGATACACCATCGTCATTGGCGAGGTGATGGTGTGCGTGTATCTAACGGATGGCTTCGGATCGCAAGTCGTTCCAGGACCCGAGTGATGGTTTCGCCAGTTTATCAAGTTTGAGAAGTGAGAAACCGTGACATGGGCGAAAATCAAGTACGAGCCAAACATTGAATGGGAAGGGCTAGTTCCTTACATTGTCTTCACCTCCCGTCACTGGCGGCGTTCCATGGGCGGCAAAAACTGTCGCGGCGGCCACGCCCCGCGAGTAAGTAAATATTGCCATGCTAACAAATGCCACAGCGAGCCATCATTGTCGACGGGGGCCGCATCGGGAGTCGCGTAGCCGCAATTCTCGGTGACTACGGTTACGACCCCGTCGTGATCGAACAGGATGCCGACCAATCCAAACAGTCGCACATCTCCAATCGTGCAGTAATTATCGACGGAGATGCAACGTGTCCGGATATCCTCGATCAAGCTGACCCGAAGCGTGCCGACCTCTTCGTCGCACTTGCCGGGAGTCTCGAGAGAAATTATACGCTCTGTCGCCGTGTCAAGCGGCAGGCAGAGGGCATTCGGACCGTCGCCAGAGGCCCCCCGTCGGGAGATGAACGAGATATCTCCGAGGCTGCGGACGAAACAGTTCACCTCCCTCTTGCCGGGGCGAAGGCGGTCGTTACCGCGGTGCTGGGATACGATCAGCAGATGTATTCCGTTCCGACATCGGGATTCGACCTTGTCAAATTGAGCGCTGATCCACGGGCCCCGGCTACAAACCGGGAGTTGCGCGACGTGGCGTTCCCATCGGGAAGCCGCGTCGTGGCCGACATCAAGACGATGGAGATCGCTAGGCCGAGCACCGAGTTCCGGCCGGACCGGCGGTATCTCTTGGCGGTCGAACCGACTGCAGCCGACACGGTGCGTAATCTCCTCCAGGGGGTCCGATGAGCCGGTCCGTTACCACCAGCGGCGCGCGAAACAGCCGCTGGACCACGTCGCGGCCGGCAGCCCGCAGCGCAGCAAACACCCGGGAACGGAGCCGGTTCCGCGTTCCGGGCTGCCGTCACACCACCAGATATGAGTACGACACACAGCGTTCTCGTCCCGTTCGAACTGCCCGACGCCAACCCGGTCCCGCCGGTGCTGGTCGAAACCCTCGCCGCGATGGAGGTGGTCCTGCTCGGTCACTACGGACTGCCCGAACAGACCCCGCCGTCGGTGGGGCGCGACCAATTCGAGGGGGACGCGGCCGCCGAACTGGACGAGATCGCCCGGTCGTTCAAGCGCGCAGGCGTCCCCGTGATCTCGCGGCTCGTGTTCGGCAAGGCCCGCGACAAGACGATCGACCGCGTCGCCGTCAAGGAGGACTGCGACGTCATTCTCACGCCGAGCCGGGTCGAGGCGGTCGAGCGGGTGGTCGTCCCGCTCCGGGGCGAGGAGAACTTCGACCGGATCCTGTCGTTCGTCGCCGAACTGCTCTCTGTGACCGACGCCTCGGTCACGCTGTTTCACACTGGCGAGGCGTCCGACCGCCGGCCGGGCGAGGAGCTACTGGCGAGCGCGACCGACCGGCTGGTCGATGCCGGCGTCGCCCCCGACCGGGTCAGCCGGCAGCTCTCAAAAAAGGAAGATGTCGGGCGCAGCATCATCGAACTCGGAGTGAACTTCGATCTTCTCGTCTTAGGAGAGACCGACCCGTCCTTGCGCGACCGGATCTTCGGGACCGTCCCGGCGCAGGTGACCGCCGACACGGAGGCTCCCGCCTTCGTCGTTCGGAACATCGAGCGGACGGACCCCTGACTCTATGCAACAAATCGATCACCCGACACGGGACCCGAACGCGGCTGTGGCCATGTCCTCGAGTTCTGCCTAGCCGTTTCGACAGTGTGTCATGGAGAATCAAGCAGAACCCGCGCCAAACCGGCGGCTCGCCGGCGGCACCGTCCAGGGGTGTTATCTGATGAAAAACGACCTGGAGCGCGACCTGGGACTGTATGCGACGGTCACCATCAGCATGGGTGCG
>CAYZJQ010000159.1:0-4827 GCA_964478805.1 uncultured Halobacteriales archaeon
GGCGTGGTCCTGTTCGTCGCCGGCATCGTCGTCGCGCGGCGCGGCGACTGAGCGCGACCGCGGCCCGAACGCGACACGACACGCTCCACGGCCTCAGGCGCCGGGGCCGAGTTCGGCGATATCGGCGCCGACGGTCGCCAGCGCATCGGCCGGATTGGGGTCGCTATCGACCAGATGCGTCCACTCATGGGCGGCCAGCGCCGCCAGATGCGTGCGGATCGGCTCGCGGTACTTCGCGACGCCGTCGGGGCCGTCGGCCCCGTCCCACACGTCCCGGATGACGGTCATCGAGTCGATGCGGACCTCGACGCGCTCGGGGCGGATGTAGCGAGCCAGATACTCGAGGCCCAGCAGCAGCGCGGCGTACTCGGCGGTGTTGTTGTCCGCCCGCGACCCCACGGGCCGGCCGAGTTCCGCAAGCGTCTCCCCGTCGGGAGTCTGGACCACCGCGCCGGCCCCCGCGGGGCCGGGATTGCTGCGGGCGCTGCCGTCGACGTACAACACCACCGCGTCGGGCGTCGGAGCCGTGGCGGCGGGCGGCGTGGGCTGTGGTGCCGCGTCCGCATCCGCGAGCACCTGCTCGACGGCGGTCGTCAGCGTCGCCCGGTCGGTGGTGGGATCGAAGAGCCCGCCGATGCCAGGAACGGCCGCATCGATCGCCTCGACGGCGCTCGACAGGTCGTACGCGTGGGCGACCAGGACGTCGAGCACGCTCGTCGCAAGCGGCGTCAGCGACTCCGCCGGCGGTCGCTCACGCGCCGGGCTCGCACCGTCATCGCCGTCGGCAGCGGTCACTGTCTCTCCTTGAGGCGCCTGGAGTAAGGCGTTGACGCCGCGCGGCCCCCAGTGTCATCGGTCCGGCTCGGCCGCCTCCTCGACGACACAGCCCAACTCGGAAAGCCGCTGTGTGGCCGTCGCGAGGTCGGCCGCCTTCACGAGCACGTGGTCGGTCGCGTACGCCGAGATGGCGAACACGGCGACGTCGGCCTCGGCGAGGGCCGTCGTCACCCGCGCGAGGAAGCCGACGAGGTCAAACGGGAGCGTCGTGTCGAAGGTCAGCCGGCGCCAGCCCCGTTCGACGGCCGCGACCTCGTCGAGGGCGTCGAGGCGCGATTCGGCGATCACCACGGTGGGCTCGGCGTCGTCACAGACCGTCGCGAACGTGTCGATGTCGGGCGGCAACGCAGCCACGCGGGCGACGGCGTAGGTCGTCGCCGGCACGGTCACGACGGTCCCCTCCAGATACGCATCAGCGTCCATAGCCGGGCGAGGGGCCCCGCCCTCAAGCCGGCAGTGGTCGGCGCCACGTCGACGCGCAGCTGGCGGGACGGGCGACCGGCCCGTGGCTCGCGGCGCCCGGGCAGCCGCGAGCGGTCAAACACGCCCTGCGGCACGCGGCACGGCGCACTCGATACCAGCCACAGCAGGGTGGGAGCCCACGCTAGCGTCTGTCTCGCCCGGGCGCCACGCTGGCGTACATCTCAGTAGTATTATCCACTCATACGGTGTATCGGTGGGTGTACCATGAACGCACAGCTTCGATTCGGTCACTTCTCGCCTGACGCCCCCGCAGTTGACATCCACATCGACGGAAGCGCGCTCCTCGAGGGCGTCTCCTTCGGCACCCTCGGTGACTACCTGGACATCGAGAGCGGCTCGTACGACATCGACGTCGTCCCCGCGGCGGGCGGCGACGCGGTGCTGTCGACCACCCTCGAGTTCGACAGCGAGATGACCTACACCGTGCTGGCGATCAACGCTCTCGACGAGATTGAGGCGTTCATCATGGCCGACGAACAGCCCGCCGTCGCGACCGGTGACGCTCGGATCCGGTTCGTCCACACGGTCCCGGACGCCCCCGCCGTCGACGTCTGGGCCGGGGATGCTGCCCTGTTCGAGAACATCGCCTTCGGCGACAGCTCCGCGTTCACGACGATCGAGGCCAGCACGTACGATATTGACGTCCGCCCAGCAGGCGCCGATGACATCGTGCTGAACCTCTCGGACATCGCCTTCGACGGCGCGACGTCGTACACGGTGGTCGCAACCGGCATGCTCGGTGACGACAGCCTGGACGCCCTACTCGTGGCCGACTACGTCACGGCCGACGCCGACGACCGCGTCGTCGCCCCCTAAGCGTTCGCGCGGCTCCGGCCACTTTTGATCTGATTCGGCTTGACAGCCCCGCGGTGTGGCCTCTCACCTCGATTCCACGCGACGCGTGCGGCGCCCCCGCGTGCTGCATCCACCACTCGCCGCGTGTGGTCGCGCTCGCCGGGCTTCCGGGAGGCTGGTTCAAACCATCCGTTTACTCACCGTGCAGTCCGGCGGGTCGTTGACAGCCGGTTGTGGTGATGCCAAGACATCACTCGCTGTGTTTGGTTGGCGATATGCCTGGGTCGGATAGACGTTCCCTGTGCCGCCAGAGTTATTCATACACACTCAATACACACTAACATGGAACGAAAGAACGTCACGATTCGGGAAGACCAATCCGAGTGGGTTGATGAAGCAGGGGTCAATCTCTCTCAACTCGTCCAGGAAGCGATAGACGAGCGGATGGAACCGACGGAAACGGAGCTTGCAGCGGCGTATCAAGAGAACGCTGCCCACGCAGCCGAGACGAATACCGAGTGGAGTGGCGTCTCGGCTGAAGCGAACGAGCAACTTGACGACCATCCGAACCACGAATGAGAGTCCGGCGAGGGGACATCGTCAGCGTTGATCTTGGTGGACCGAGCGATGACGACACCCGAGGTGGAGAGATCTACAAAACGCGTCCGGCAATCGTTCTTCAGAACGACGTCGGCAACGAACACTCAGTAACGACGATCATTGCGCCGATCTCAGGCGGACACACGAACTACCCGTTTCACGTCAACCTCCCGGAATCGATGGACGAACTCAGCAAGGACTCGCACGTTCAACTGGATCAGATTCGTACGGTTGACATCGAAGCACGGATCGTAGACAAGTACGGTACCGTCTCCCCGTCTCAGATGGAACGAATCGAGGACGCGATTCGCATCTCGTTGGGACTGTAGTTCACCGGGGCAATGACCGATTTGCCGGGGCGGACGCCCCAACCGCGGTCACCCGTCGACGAGCGTCATTATGATCTCCGGCAGTTGACCTTTCGGGGCCGTCAGCCGGTAGCAGTCGGCGCCGGCAACCACCGCCTCGATCGCAGCCCGGCGGTCCGTCGGCGGTGCGCGCTCCAGATCTCGGAGCGTCGCGTCCGTGGTCCAGCCGTCGAGGTGCATCCGGTTCCAGGCCATGATATGGGCGGCCGCCCGCGCCCGCGGAACCGCCGTGATCGCGGGTGCCGTCCGCATGGCCGCCGTATCGAGCAGACAGACGTATTCGAGGTCGCTGCGGGCCGGAATCTGCTCGGCGACGAGCGCCCGGGGCACGTCGAGTTGGTCGGACCACCGCCTGATCCGGGCGGCCTGGGCGGCGGGCGACCGCGCCCACGCCGCGACGGCCGGCGCGTCGCGCCGCAGGTTCAGATACCGCGGGAACGGATGGACGCCGCCGTCGTGACAGATCAGGAGGTCGTCCGCGAGCAGCCGGTAGTCGTGGTCGGTCACCAACCGAAAGATCGTGGTGGATTTACCGCACATCGTGTCGCCAAAGAGCCCGACACCCACGCCGGTCGGCGTCTCGAGCGCGCCGCCAAACACGAGCGTCGCGCCCTGTCGGGCCAGCGCTTGGTCGAGCGCCGTGAACAGTGCTTTTGTGAACGCCTCCGGTTCGGCGGCACTCGTCTTGGTCGTGGGCACCGACGGCGGCACCATCACCAGAAACTGACCGTCACGCTGCTCAACCGCGAGCGCCCCCTCGGCGACCTCGCGGATTATGATATCCGGGTCGGCTACGGGGGTGCCTGCCGGTACGTCGAAGAGGAACACCTCAACGTCCGACTGGACGGTGATGAACTCGCCGAGCGTGTAGGTGTAGGTGCCGGTGGCCATGCTCGCCCGTGCCCGGACTCGGCGCCCGGTGGGGTAGTTACTATAGAGAGCTCCCAAGGGTAATACACCCAATGGTTACCGGACCACATTCGCGACGCCAGTGGACGCCCCGTCGAGCGCGGCCGGATCAGGGGGCCGACCCCACAGACGGCACGTGCCACCAGCGCGGCGCTTGCTGGGAGCTACAGTGCCCTGCCGTGGGGCGTGAGGCTCCCAGGCGTGTGCCGATGGCCGTTCGGCGCGGCGTCGCCCCGCCGGTGCGTCGAACGACGACACGACGGATATCGGCGAACAGTAGCAAATGTAGCTGGGTTTATGTGAGCGAGGGGTGTCGCCTGCCCATGGTCGTCAGCCTTGCCGCCTACGTCCACGCAGGTATCAACAACGACAGCGAACTGGATACGAACGTGATGGTAGGGCTCGCAATCGCAGACATCCTCATCGCAGCCGCACTCCTCTCAAACGGTGTGTCCTGAACCGGCAGACCCGTTCGTGCACCGCCTGGGGGTCAGGCGTCGAGGCACTCGCCTTGCTGTCTCTGTAGAAACAGTTAATAGTCGTATACTTAAAAAACAGATATGCGGACACAGATTCAGGATCACCTCAACACAGGGTCGAAGAACACGCTCATCTTCATCGCCGCGATGGTCGTGGGCGTGATGGCGTACACTGGCGAGTTGGGGTACACGCCCGTCGTCCTCTTGCTGTTGTTGCTTGCGGTCGGGGTTGATCGGTACGGGTCGTCGTAGGACTCGGCAGCTAAGCTGTTGTCGCGCGACCAACTCGTCCACTCGGGGAGCGCAGCGCAGGTCCGAGCGATCAACGATGCCATCGACACGCTGGTGAACCAACA
>CAYZJQ010000160.1:0-4770 GCA_964478805.1 uncultured Halobacteriales archaeon
CGATGGCCGACCCCTCGATCATCGGCGTCTCCTCAGGGGCGGCGGTCGGGGCCGTCGCGTTCATCGTGGCACCAGTCGCGCTCCCGTTCGGGCTGGGCCTGCGGGCGTCGGCGTTTCTGGGGGCACTCGGCGCCGCGGTTCTCGTGTACCTCATCGCCACCGAGGGCGGTCGGACGCCGGTGGCGACGCTGCTGCTCGCCGGCGTGGCGATCCAGACGTTCCTTGGGGCAGTCACTTCCTATCTCCTGCTCAACAGCGGTGAATCGATGCGCCGGGTCGTCTACTGGCTGATGGGCCACCTCGACGCCTCGCGGCTGATCGAGGCCGAGGTGACCGGCCTGGTCGGGCTCGTCCTCGTCGGCGTCATGTATCTGTACGCTGAGGACCTGAATGCGTTGCTGCTCGGCGAGGAGGAGGCGCGGACGGTCGGCGTCGAGGTAGAGTGGGTCAAACGACTCCTGCTCGCAGGGTCGAGCATCGTCACCGGGGCGGCGGTGGCCGTCGCGGGCGTTATCGGTTTCGTCGGCCTCATCGTCCCCCACGCCGTCCGGCTGGTTGTCGGCCCTGACCACCGCGTCCTCATGCCTGCCAGCGCGCTCGCCGGGGCGACGTTCCTCGTGCTCGCCGACACGGTCGCCCGTGCCGGGCCGGCAGAGGTGCCCGTCGGTATCGTCACGGCGGCGGTCGGGGCGCCCTTCTTCCTGTATCTGCTCCGCCGGCGGGAGGTGCATGAACTGTGATCAGCGTCGACGACCTAGTGGTCGAGCTCGGGGGCCACCGGGTGCTCACGGACGTGTCGCTGGAGGTCGCGGACGGGGAGTTCCTCGCAGTCGTCGGGCCGAACGGGGCGGGGAAGTCGACGCTGTTGCGGACGATGGGCGGCTTGGTGTCGCCGGCCGCGGGCTCGGTCCGTGTCGGCGGTCGTGATGTGGCGACGCTGTCAGCCCGTGAGACCGCCCGCCTCGTCGCCTCCGTCCCACAGTCGGCGTCGTTCGGCTTCGACTTTACCGTCCGCGAGGTAGTCGAGATGGGTCGGACGCCGTATCGCACGCGGCTGGCGCGCGCTCCCGACCCCGACGGGCCACGGCAGGTCACGCGGGCGCTCGCGCGGACGGAGACGGCCACGCTTGCAGACCGGTCCGTCACCACGCTGTCAGGCGGCGAGCGTCAGCGCGTGCTCTTGGCCCGCGCGCTTGCACAAGACGCGCCGTGTCTCCTGCTTGACGAGCCGACGGCGAGCCTCGATATCAACCACCAGGTCCGAACGCTCGATTTGATTGGGGGTCTCGAGGAGACGGTCGTCGCCGCGGTTCATGATCTTGACCTCGCAGCCCGCTACTGCGACCGGGTGGCCGTCGTCGCCGGCGGTGAACTCCAGGCTGTCGGCCCCCCCCGTTCAGTGTTCCAGCCCGACCTCCTCGAGTCGGTGTTCGGTGTCAGCGTCGCCGTCGAGGAGAGTCGCGTTACTGGGGCGCCATCGATTACAGCTCTTTCCAACACTGAGTCGTCCGAAATGATATAATCAGTGGGGAGCGGACGAGGCCGTATGGTGAACAAATTGGTGCTCGTGTTCGTCGTGGTCATCGGGTTGACGGCGATGGCCGTGGGGGCGTTCGTCGGGATGCAACTCGGCGGGCCGACCGCGGCGGGCCCGACAGCCACGCCGGCAGGTGCCGGCGGGTCGGCCACGCCGACCCCAGCGGCCAGCCCGGCGAACGGGACGGCGACGGCCACCACGACATCGATGGCCACCACGACGCCGACCGCCCGGGTCGACATCGACGCGCCGGCCGTTGAGCGAGCGGTCGCGACAGCGGTGAACGACCGGCGCAACGACCGCGGGATTGGGGCGCTAATCGTTCGACCGAAAATCACTGAGATGGCCCGCTTCCACAGCGACAACATGGCCACGCAGGGGTATCTGAGCCACGCCGCCACGGGCTACACTACCGCCGCGCGCTACGAGGAGTACGACCTGGCCGACCGGTGTCGGATCGCCGACGACAGCAACACCGGCATCCGCGAGGACCAGGAGCTCGAGGTGTTGGCGCTCGTGACTGTCGGGCCGAACGGGACGAACGCGACCCAGTTGGCGGCCAGTGCGGTCGAGTCGTGGTTCGCCGAACAGGAGTCGCGCCAACGGCTCACCTACCGGAACGCCGATCAGGTGGGGATCGGCGTGACCGTCACGGACGGCGGCCGGGTCTTCATCACGGTGAACCTCTGTTGACTGCCTTCGAGAGATAGTAACAGTACCCATAGCTTTAATCTCCTGAAGGCCGTTGAATCGTGTCGGTGAGGCACATAGTGGGTACGAACACGCTCCGCCCGGCCGACCGAGAGATCCTGCGCTATCTCGCAGAGAACCCGCCGGAGTACGTCCCGCTGATGGCGACTCGGCTCGGCTTGCCGCTTGGCCACGCGAACGAACGCACGGCCTCGCTCGTCGATCGGGGTCTGGTTGAGCCAGTAACCAACGAGTGTATCTACCGGCTCACAGCTGCCGGCGAGCAGCGTCTGCAGGAGGCGACCGCCGACGCCGAGACGGCGAGTGAGGTCGCCGACGACTGACGGCGGGCAAGCCAGGAGCCCCCGTCAGGTCGGGACTCTCATGAGGCAAGCGCCGGTGCCGTTGCCGGGAGCAGTCGCGACCCGACGACGCGAGCGCTCCACAGGCTGCGGTTTCGGCGTCGTGCCGACCGACAGGGATTGACGACCGCTTCCGACTCCGACGGACACGGACATAGCCGGCTCAGCTTCCTCGCGAGGAACGTGCTTCTCGGATCTCCGCGCCATCGCGGAGCTTGTCCTCGCAGTTCGGGCACACCCTGACAGTGGCGAGCTCATCGGGGGCGAACACCCGAACGTACGCCTCCGTCACGAACGACTCGCAGTTATCACACGTCGGCATACACTGATGGGCGACCGGGGTGGCATGTAGCTTTCCCCGAGCTCAACACGCATGCCGCGTCAGGGGACGAACGTGTTGTCGCACTCGAGGCAGGTAAGTCGGAATCGCCCTGCGTCGGTGAGCTCAACGCCGTGGCCGGTCTCTTCACCGCAGTCCCGACAATGGACCAGCGACTCCAGTTCCGCCCAGTCGTGGCGTGCGCCCGGCGCGCCGAACGCCCACCCCTCAAGCGTCCCGTCGCCGGTGTTGGAGCCGGTTTGGAACTCGCCGGGCGCAAAGCGAACCAGCTCGCCGGCCTCAATGACTACCTCCTCGTCCCGGTCCCGACCAACGGTGAACGTCGCTTCTCCCGCCTCCACGTAGAACACTTCCTCTTGATCGTGATGGGTATGGAGCCCACCCGAAAAGGACTCACCGGGCTCGAGCCGAAAGAAGTTGGCCGCAAACGATTCCGTACCGAGTGCCCCCGAGACCGGGCGGCGCTCGCTGTGGACGCCGAGCGGGTTGTTCTGCACGTCGACGTCGTCGATGGTGACCTTCTTCATGGCCGCTTCTCTCGTGGGCGTGGCTTGAAACCCCGTACCTACCGTCGGAGTCCGGCCGCGAGGATCCCCGCTGCGGCGAGCAGACAGCCAACTAGCCCCGCGAGCGCGACGCCGTACCCCGCCGCGGTCGCGACCGTTCCCATATAGACCGGCCCAAGTGCGCCGATGCCGAGAAACAGCGCCCGTGCCGCGCCGAGGTCGCCCCCGACGTTTGCGTCGGGCGCAGCGTCGAGCAGCACTGCATCAATCACGGGAAACTGGGCCTTGTAGCCGAGCGCGAACAGCGCGATAGCGACGGCCAGTCCCGCCACGGAGTCGACAAGCGCCACCGCCACGAGCGCGACCACCGACAGCCCGAGTGCCATGACCGCGACCAGTCGCCGTGGAACGCGGTCCGAGGCCGCCCCCGCCACCGGTTTCGTCCCCATGCCGACTATGAACACGACGGCAAAGAGAAGCTGAGGGAGCGGCGCGGCCAGCCCCTTCGCCTCGGCGAGGTACGTCGGTAGGAAGTTGATCCACGCGCCGACCATGAAGTAAAACAGGGCGAACGCGACGAGCGTCTCCCGCTGTTCGCGGGTTGTTGCGAGCCGACGGACCGTCGCGATTAACCCAACCGACGGCCGCCCACGCTCCAGCGGCTCGCGGTTCCACAGCGCGTACAGCGCCGCCGTTGCCGCGAGGATGGCTGCCAGCGGGACGAACGGCGTCCGCCAGTCTGCACCCGCCAGCAGCGAGGCGACCGGGAGCCCGGCGACCGCCGCCGCTCCCCCGCCGACGACGAGAAAAGCGATGCCCGCCGAGAGCACGCCCCCCACATCGGTGCCGGCAGTGTAGAGCCCGAACGCTTGTCCCCGGCGCTTGACGAACAGGTCCGAGACGAGCGCCCGCGACGGGATGGCGAATAGCCCCTTTCCCACGCCGAGCAATACCGTCGCCGCGACGAACACGGCGTACGTCGCCGTGACTGACAGCAGCAGGAACGCGATCACAAGCACTGCCAGCCCCGGGAGCACGAGCGACGCCCGGGTCAAGGCGTCGGAGAACCGCCCGCTCGGGTACTGGGTGACAGCGTACACGAGCTGGAAGGCGCCGAGCGCGAGCCCGGCAGTCACCTTTGTGATGGCCAACGAGTCAATGATCGCTGGCAATAGCGGCGACAGCAGGAAACGGCCCGTCTGGAGCGTGGCCCACGCGAGCGCGAGGCTCCCCAGCATCCGGCCGGTGTGGCCGGCGAACAGCCGCTCGTCGTGCCGCGTCGTCACTACTGCATGCCAGCGGCGTGGGTTACTTGGGTGCCGCGTTTCCGGGTGG
>CAYZJQ010000161.1:0-4769 GCA_964478805.1 uncultured Halobacteriales archaeon
CGAACCGGTCGAGGTCGTGTTTCACCGCGTAGGTGTGCATCATCTCGATGCTGCAGCAGGCGATGCCGAACTGCAGCATGAACATCGAGGAGCCCCGCACCCAGTTCATGAACTTGTCGAACTTGGTGAGGATGAACGGCGAGGAGCCGAACGCCTCGCGAAGCTTGGAGTTGAACCGCGCGTCGACTCCCTCGCCCATCCGGGCGTCTTGTGTCGTCTGTGGTGTGGTGTTGTCGCTGCTCATAGTTACTCTGCGCTGCCGCTCGTTTCACGCGCACGGGTCGATTTGACCCACCGTACGGCGCCGTTCCGCCAGGCCCACGCGAGGCCGATCAAGAGCACTCCGATGAAAACCAGCATCGGAAGTAACGCCTGAGCCAGCCCGAACTGCTGGACCGCGTCGCGGTAGATGACCGTCCACGGGAAGATGAGGACGGTCTCGATGTCGAAGATGACGAACAACAACGCGATCATGTAGTACTGGATGTTGAACCGGATACGCGTGTCGCCCGTCGGGACCTCGCCGGACTCGTAGGTGGCGGTCTTTCCTTGCTCCGGCACGCTCGGTCGGAGAAGCGCCGAGACGACCACCATCGACAGCGGGATGATGATCGAGATCAGCGTGAGCGCGCCGATAGCGATCCACGGATTACTCATTCGTCTGTATCGAGTCAGATTTAGGAACCCGACTACATAAGGGTTGATTCTCGCCCGGCCGGACGTGTATGCGCCCGCCTGCCGACCGACCCTCGGTGAACGGCTCTACCGAGTCGAAGACGGAACGCGCTACGGATCACGCTCCCAGTCAAGCCGCTCGCGGTATGCCGACGTCCCGAGTTCATGAAGTCGCCGTGAGTCCTCGCCGACCCCCTGCTGGAGCGCCTCGTGGTAGTCGACGAGGCGCTTTTCAAGCTCATTGTGCCTGCGCGCAAGCGTTTGTACCGCCGACAGCGCCGCGTTGAACGACTTGCCTGCGTCAACGGCCGTGATAGGCGCCCCGGTGGGCATCCCGATGACGGAGTCGACCGACTTCTCCTGAACCGGGACCCCGATGACTGGGAGCGGGTAGGCGATGCTTGCGGTCATGTTCGGCAGGTCCGCGGACTTCCCCCCCGCACCCGCAATGATGACATCGAGCCCGCGGTCGTGCGCTGTCTCGCCGTAGGCGTACATCAGTTCCGGTGTGCGGTGTGCGGAGACCACGTACGTCTCGAACGTGAAGCGAGCTTCCGGTGGATCGTCGTAATCGGTTATTTCCGCGAAGCCGAGATCGGTGAGCGCCTCGTAGGCACCGTACATCACGTTAAGATCGGAGTCCGATCCCATGATGATACCCACGTCTGGTGTCTCCTCGGCGTCGCGGTCCTGGTCGGCCTCCGCGTGCAGGCTGTCGATAAGCGCGTCGACGGATTCGGCCATGCTGAGAACGCGGGGCGAGGGGGCTTCGTGGTTGCGGTCGGGCTACTGCCCAGCGAACGTCAGGCCGTCGCGGAGCTCGGAGATTCGCTCGAGAAGCTCCTCGACGTCGCCCGTCCCGGCACCGTCGGCCGTCAGCGTGACGTGGCCCATCTTCCGGAGCGGACGTACCTCACGCTTCCCGTACCAGTGGAGGTGAGCGCCATCGGCCGCGAGCACGGTGTCGATGGCCTCAAGCGCGGCAGGTCGTGGGTCGGCCGCGTCGCCGAGAACGTTTGCACTCACCGTCGGACATCGGCGCTCGGTTGACCCGAGCGGCCACCCGAGTACCGCACGGACGTGCTGTTCGAACTGGGAGGTGTCGGCGCCCTCGATAGTCCAGTGACCGGAGTTGTGCGGGCGCGGTGCGACCTCATTGAGGAGGATCGTTCCCTCGTGTTCAAACAGCTCAATGCCAAATACGCCGCGGCCGTCGAGAGCGTCGAGCACGTCCAGCGCGACCTCATTAGCGCGCTTGCGGACGGCACCGTCCGTCCGCGCCGGGTTCACCGTCTCGCGCATAATCTCATCTTCGTGGACCGTCTCGGTGACGGGAAAGGCATCGACCTCCCCGTCGCTCCCGCGGACGCCGACGACCGACAGCTCCCGGTCGAAGTCGAGCATCCGCTCGGCGAGTGCACCGTCCTCGCCGGCACCGACTTCGGCGAGCGCCGCCTCGGCGTTCTCGGGGGAGTCGACGGGGAGGTTCCCTCGACCGTCGTAGCCACCCTGTCGGGCTTTCAGCATCACGGGCCAGCCGAGGGCCTCGCCCGCGGCCCGGAGGTCGTCGGCGTCGTTGACGCGGCGGAACGCAGGCAGCGGGACGTCGGCATCGGCGAAGTGCCTGTTCTGGACGAGTTTGTCCTGAATGACCCGCAGGGTCTCCGGGACGGGCTGGACAGGCGTCCCCGTTTCCTCGGCGACAGCGGCCAGCGTGTCGGGGTCCGCGAGCTCGATCTCGTAGGTGAGCACATCGGCGCGCTCAGCGAGTTCGTGAACGGTCCCACGGTCGTCGAAGTCGCCGACGACCTGGTCGGCGGCGATGCTTGCCGGACAGTCGGGTGTCGGATCGGAGACGACGAGCGAGACCCCCAGTGGCGCGGCGGCCTCGCCGAGCATTCGCCCGAGTTGTCCGCCGCCGACGACTCCAAGCGTCGGTCCGGGTGTAGTGAGTTGCATACCGGCGCGAGCGACCCCGCGAGCCTCAACGTTGCGGTCCCAGGTTTCGAGCCCGTTAGCCCTCAGCCACGTAGACGATGATCCCGTCGTAGGCGTTCCCGCCCGTTGTCCGGTGGAGGTAAGGGTACCGCTCGTAGCCGCTGAGTCGTCCCTCGAGAGCATCAGGTGGCGCCATCGCGTCCGGCTGGCTCCGACAGTCGACCGCTCGCTCGAGCGTACAGTCACCGGTCGTCACGACTACGGGCGGGAGTTCCGTCGGGAGCGCATCGGGACCGTCGGCACACTCGACCGCGACGTCTTGCGCCTCAAGATACCACGGGAGCGACAGTGCATTGAACCACGCGATGCAGGCCGGTGTCCGGGGGGCCTCGGTCTGCATGTCCACGAGATCGCCGGTGGCGTCGTAAACGAGCGCGTCGGTGCCATCGCTCGCGCGGGCAGCGGCGACCAGTCGGTCGACGGCGGGGCGCATCTCCGCGCTGGGCTGGGCGAACTGGACGAGCGCATTGTCTGGCTCCGTCGTGTTCGTGTAGACACCGGTGCCAGCCCCAGCGATCACCGAACCGGTCACAAGCAGCAGGAGAACGGCAACGATGCCCGCGCTCACCTCATCGTCGCTCGCCAGGGCATCTCGGCCGGCGTCGGCGATGACCGAAAGCCCGACCGCCGCGGGAACGGCGAGCGGTACCAGCGCGTTGACGAGGATCCACGGGTTGTTGATGTCCGTCCCGAGCGCGTAGCCCGGGATGGAGACGAACCCCCAGTAAGCACAGCCGAGCACCAGCTGGCGCGGATCGTCGCTCGCATACCGCTCAAGCACGAAGCCGGCAAGCGCCAACCCCACAAGCGGCCCGGCATAGCCGGCGATGGGCTCAAGCAGGTAGCCAAGCGAGCCGAAGAAGTCCTGTAAGGTGCGCTCGCTGCCGCCGCCGAACCAGTAGCCGTAACCGGTAGTCACCTGCTCGCCCAGCGTCGCCAGCATCTCGGGAAGGAGTAACGGGTTGGCGAGGGCGTCGTAGAGGCCGACCCAGTCGCCACCGCGGGGCGCATACAGGAAGACGAACAGCAGGGCGAACAAGAGGGTCGCGGCGACGGCGTGTCCCACCCATCGGAGCGCCCAGTCGCCGAACTCATCACCCTGCTCGCGGAGCCGGGTGCGAAAGGCGGTAATCCGCTCGCGGCCCCACGTGCGCCCTGACTTCGGGCCGGCAGCACGGAAGAGCTTCGCGTCGAGGACGAGCGCGCTCGCTCCGAGCCAGCAGAGCACATAGAGAATGGCGCTCTCCTTCGCGCCGAACCCGAACGCTAGGCTCGCAGTACCGAGGTAGAGATAGCGGGCGCCGAAGCCGTCGTAGACCCGGACGAACGCGGCAAAGGCGACGAAACAGAACGCGGCAACGAGCACTGTCGACCGCATGAACCGCGAGTAATAGAGCAGCACAGGGTTGACCGCGAGGAACAGCGCCAGCCCGACCGTCTCCGTCATTGAGAGCCGGTGACGGAGCCACAGCGCGGCAAGGGGAAGCGCACCACCGACCAGAGCGACCGGGAGCCGGGTGATGAAGTCGGACGGGCCGACGAGGGCGAACAGTGCCGCGCCGACGTGTTGAACCAGCGGTCCGTGGATGATGTAGCGGTAGTGAAACTCGCCAGTCTCGACGTAGTGGAGTGTCCAGAAGGCGACCCGACCCTCATCGAAGTGGGAGGGGCGGGCACCGAGGAGGACGAGCCGGGCGACCAGTGCGAGCAGCGCGACGGCCACGACGGCCTGCACGCCACGGTCGCCGAGGAGGCGATCGGTCATCGTCCGCGTCGTCGGGGGACGAAGTAAGAAGGCTTCTGGTATCTTCGACGGATGGTTGACTCTCTCCTCCTGGTTACGGCCAGGTGCCAGACTCGGCGTACGCCGAGATAACGCGTTTCAGCGCGACGACGTATGCGGCGGTGCGGAAGTTCGGCACGTCGTACGTCTCGTACGCCTCTGTCAGTCCATTGAAAGCGTCGACGATGTGGCGCTCGAGCTCGCGGTTGACGCGGGACTCCTCCCAGTAGAACCGCTGGCGGTTCTGCACCCACTCAAAGTAGGAAACGGTGACGCCACCGGCGTTCGCGAGGATGTCGGGGAACACATGCAC
>CAYZJQ010000162.1:0-4751 GCA_964478805.1 uncultured Halobacteriales archaeon
ATCGAGGGCTGGGTGATGGCCGAGGACCTCTCGGTGCGCGACCTGATGGGTACTTTTGAGGAATTCTACAGCCAGTTCGGAATCACGGATATCGAGTTCAAGCCTCACTACAACCCTTACACCGAACCCTCGTTCGAGCTGTTCGGCACGCATCCGGAGACGGGTGAACTCGTCGAGATCGGAAACTCGGGCATCTTCCGCGACGAGGTGCTCCGGCCGCTTGGCGTCGAGTGCGACGTGATGGCGTGGGGGCTCGCTCTTGAGCGGCTCCTCATGTTGATGTACGGCTTCGAGGACATCCGCGATGTCCACGGGACGCTGTGTGATCTCGACCTGCTGCGGTCCGTGGAGGTGGTTCACTGATGCCCGTTGTCGAGATCGACCCCGACGAGCTGCGCCGGTTGACGGGCCGCGACGACAAGAGCGACGCGGCGCTGAAGACGGACCTGTTCGCGCTCGGCTTGGAGTTCGAGGGCGAGACCGACACCGGCGCGTTCGAACTGGAGTTCGCGCCCGACCGGCTCGATCGCCTGAGCGTCGAGGGAGTAGCGCGGTCGCTGCGCTATCAGTACGGCGACGACCGTGGCGTCTACATCCCCAAGACGAACGACGCCGAGTGGACCGTCACCGTTGAGGACGTCCCCGCGTCGCGCCCGTACGTCACCGCCGCTGTCGTCCGCGGCGTCGAGATGAACGAGGGAAAATTGGAGTCGCTCATCCAGCTCCAGGAGAAACTCCACGCGACGATGGGACGCAAGCGGGCGAAGGGCGCCATCGGGGTCCATGACCTCGCGATGGTGAAAGGCCGAAGCGCGGGGGATGACGCCGTCAAGACCATCACCTACACCGGCATTGAGCCGGACGGCGACCGGTTCGTCCCGCTGGATGCGAACAGGGAGATGACGCCCGCGAACGTGCTTTCGGACCACCCCGTCGGCGAGAAATACGCCCCCCTCGTCACCGACTACGACCGCTACCCCGCGATCTACGATGATATCGGGCTGTTCTCGTTCCCGCCTGTTATCAATGGGAAGCGCACTGAGGTCGACGAAGGGTCGCGCGACCTCCTCGTCGAGATGACTGGAACGGACCAGTGGACCATCGACAAGATGCTCACCATCGTCTGCTACGCGCTGGCCGGGCGCGGCGGACGCGTTGAAGAGGTCGAGGTCGTCTATCCCGAGAGAACGGTCATCCGACCAGACTTCAAGCCCCGGACGAAGACCGTCAGCCACGAGCGCGTCGAGTCGACGCTAGGCGTCGATTTCGAGCACGAGACGGTTGTTGACCTGTTCGAACGGTCCGGGCTCGATGCCGCCGTTGAGGGCGATGGATACGAGGTCACCGTTCCGCCGTACCGCGTCGATGTGCTCCACCCCGCGGACCTCGTCGACGACGTCGGCCGCGCATACGGCTTCAACGAACTGGAGCCGACCTATCCCGAGGTCTCGACGGTCGGAGGCCGACACGACCGCTCGCGGCTGGAACGGGCCGCCCGCGAGACGCTCGTGGGGCTCGGCTTCGAGGATCTGTTGAATTTCCACATGATCTCCGAAGCCGAGAACTATGACCGGCTCGACGTCACGCCCGATAGCGATGTCTTTGGCGGGGGCCAGCCGGTCACCATTGAGGGGCCGTACAGCGAGGACTACACGATGCTCCGGACGTGGGCGCTCCCCTCGCTACTGATGGTTCTGGAGAACAACACCCACCGCACGTATCCACAGGACATCGCCGAGATCGGCTTTGCCGCCGAATGTGACGCCACCGTGTCGACGGGCGTCGCTGAGCGACGGACGGTCGCGGCCGCGCTCGCGCGGACAGACGCCTCCTACGAGGACGCAAAAGGTTGCCTCCAAGCGCTTGCCACCGCGTTTGGCGCGACACTCGAGACGCCGCCGACCGACCACCCCTCGTTCATCGACGGGCGCGTCGCCACGGTGGTCCTTGATGGGGAGCCCGCGGGCGTGGTCGGCGAGGTCCATCCGAAGGTGCTTGTCGAACACGATCTCGAGCTACCGGTCGTTGCCTTCGAGTTCGACCTCGCCGCGTTGGCATAGGCGATCCAGTCCGCCACGTCCTCGTCCGCCCTTATGCCCACCAACATCAGACGACCCCCGCGTTTCGTAGCCGAGAACAATGCGCCTACAGGTCTGCGCCGACGGCGTCCGCGACGGAGTCGAACCCGTCCCTGTCCAGTAAATCGAGCAGGCCGCGGTTGATCTCACGGGCGACGGTCGGGCCCTCGTAGACGAGTGCAGTGTACAGCTGGACGACCGAGGCGCCGGCCCGAATCTTCTCGTAGGCACCCTCGGCATCGGCGACGCCGCCGACACCGACCACTGGCACGTCCGTGCGTCGCGCAACGAAGCGGATCATCTCGGTCGCCTCCTGCTCGATCGGCGCGCCCGAGAGCCCGCCCTCTTCGACGCGGTTGCGCGACCGCAACGATGCCGGCCGCCCGACGGAGGTATTTGTCGCGATGACGCCGTCGAGCCCGAGGTCGTTCACCACGCCGAGAGCCGCCTCGACGCCCGGCTCAGCGAGGTCGGGGGACAGTTTCAATAGCAGTGGGCTGGCGCCGGCGTCTTGGAGGGTGGTGAGCACCTGCTCGAGCGGTTCGCGGTTCTGGAGTTTCCGGAGCCCCGGCGTGTTCGGCGAGGAGACGTTGATGACGAAGTAGTCACCGCCCGCCTGCGTGCGCTCGAACGAGTAGCGGTAGTCGGCGGCTGCCTCCTCGAGCGGCGTCGCCTTCGACTTTCCAAGGTTGACGCCAACGGGAACCGGGGCGTCGGTCGCGGCCAGGCGGGGCCCGATGGTGTCGGCCCCCTGGTTGTTGAAACCCAACCGGTTAATTAGTGCGCGGTCCGCCGGGAGTCGGAACAGCCGGGGACGGGGGTTCCCTGACTGTGCCTCGGCAGTGACACCGCCGACCTCGACGTGACCAAAGCCGAGCGCGGCGAGTGGCCCCGGCACCTCGGCGTTCTTGTCGAACCCGGCGGCGACCCCGACCGGGTTGGGAAACGACTGGCCGAACGCCTCGACCGTGAGTCGTGGGTCGTCGACGACGAGGCGGTCGGCAAGCGCCGCCGTGACGGGAGTGTCCTGTGCGAGCCGGAGCGCGGCGTGGCCGAGGCCGTGGGCGGTCTCGGCGGGAAGCGCGAACAGCGCCGGCTTGACCACGTCGTACGGGTGCATCTACTCGACGAGCAGAAGCGCGCGCAGAAAGGCGGTGCGGTCGCGGTCAGAAGTCGTGTTCGACCTCGTCCGGGTCGGCCTTCTGGATAATGATCTTTCCGTCGCGGACCCTGACGAAGACCTCGTCACCGATATCGAGGCCAGCAACAGCGAGTTCGTCTTCGTGGAGATTCACGTGGACGTTGTGGTACTCGCCGTTCTCGTCTTTCGCGCCACTCGGGCTGAGCTTCTTCTTACGAACCATCGCGGTGTTGGCCTATCGTTGCCGCCACTGGCTACATAAGTGTACCGTGGTTTCCGTCGTCGGTTTCGCGGCTGCCGGTTCGCCGCCCGGGCCACCCGCACGTGGTGCGCGAACGAGCTGCGTGGCGACATATATAAAGAAACGGGCGCCTTCTCGCGGTTTTTGGGGATACGTTTAAGATGTCCCCTGTTTATCACTCGCATGGAGGCGAGATTACAGATGGCCGACGACAAGCGAAACTTCGCACTACGCGACGCGACGGGCAACGAGACGAGTGTATTTTCCGGGCGAACCCCCCGACAGGCGGCACTGAAAGCCGCCCGACGGCTTGACCCGGCTGACACGGAACAGCACGCCGAACACACCGAGCTCCGGCTCCGCGAGAAAGGGACGAAGAAGGTCCACATCTACGATGGCTGGGCGTGGGAGGAGGAGGCACCGGACGACAAGCCTGACTGGATGCCGGGCAACATCACCGAAGCTAACGTTTCAAAGAAGGGAATCGAGCATCTCGAGGAGATCTGAGCAGGGCCGTCCACCTTTTCGGGACCGTGAGCGGTTTGACCGCGAGTTGCGTAGGCCCATCCGCGCGGCCCTCATCCGGCCCGACCGTGCGTACAAACGCGGAGTGACGGTCCGATCTCCAGCCGCGCGACACCAACACCACCAGCGCTGCCCGGCGCTCGCCAGCGGCCATTGTGGGTCGATGCCCCATGAAACCGCACCACGTGGCGGGACCAACACGATGAGGTTAAGTGTACCACTCCCATCTGTAAGAGTACGAAGCAGGTGGGCGCCCTTGGGCGCCACCGCGGACGCCCTCTGGGTGTCCCGCGCCCCGACTCCGTCAGGGCGCGCAGCTCGATTCAGTTCGACGCTCCGATAACGGCGTGGTTTCGGGTTCAAGTACGGACGGTCCGGGTGCAACCCGGGGCCGACGTCCGATCGAATCCGACGGCCTTATACGTAAACGGGCGTTCGAATGGAATGCACACAGCGAGATGGGGTCCGGCCTTGAACGGTCGGCCCGTCTTGGACTGGCACGGGCTTCGATGGGTTTATACTCCGTCGAAGACTACGTGTAGGTCCGAAGGAAATGAGGATTCGACCCCTGCGGTCCGCCGTCAAGATCGAATCTGATGTTAGCCCTGATGGTTCGGTGACACCCGGTACGGTGTCACCGACCGATCCCACAGATAGCGATATACACATCTCTTTGAGATGTGTCCCGCCTAACCCTCCCCACAAGGGGAGACATTCCGGTTGATCCTGCCGGAGGCCATTGCTATCGGTGTCCGATTTAGCCATG
>CAYZJQ010000163.1:0-2404 GCA_964478805.1 uncultured Halobacteriales archaeon
CGGGCTATCGGTCGTCACGGATCGGCGAATGGGTTGATCGGCACTGCCGATAGAAACGTTCGGAACAGTCTGACTGCTGTCCCTTGCCACCGGGACCGGCGGAGACGAACGCTGCCGCGGGGGAGCCAGGGTGTCCGTGAGAACAACCGTACCGTCGCACCCAGCCAAGCGAGCGTGTGCTCAGACGTGGTCGAATCCGGGCTCTGCGATCGCGGCCTGCAGCGCGGCAGTCGCCGTTGCGTCGAACCGGAGCGGTCGCCGCCACCACGGTCCCTTCCCGGAGTCCGCTGACAGTTCGGTGACGAGGCGGTTGGCGTCGACGCCGCCCGACGGCTGCGAGAGCGGGACCACCCGGTCGAGCAGTCCCGACGAGTCGTCACCGTGGAGCAGCACGGCGGCGTCCATCTCGGCCCGTTTGACATGGGCGTTGTTAGCGAAGACGGCCCGCGTCTCCGCGTCCAGCGTGTCGTAGTCGGTGACGGGATCGCGCACCAGCCGGAACCCTCCGATCAGATACGCGCCCCACCGTGACGGCTGCCAGCCGGGCGGGTCGTCGCTCGCGGTCTCGAGCGTCGCGTAAAAGTACGCGTAGTCACCGCGCTCGAGGTCGGCCAGCGGGCGAGCCTTCACGCCGTAGGGATCGCCATAAGTATACCGCTCACACCGGGGATACTCGGCGAACTCGGGGTCGAGGTGGACCGGCGTGTCGCGGACCGCCTCGGGGATCGCGACAGGAAGCTCAGGCGCGAGGTCGCCGTATGTCGGCACTGACACCCGGGTCGGCTCGGCTTCGGGAATAGGGATGAAGGCGAACGAGCCATCGGCGAAGACGGGCGCCCGAAAGCCGGGTTCGTTCGTGTTCGCACCGACATTGACTGCTACGGCACGCGGCTCACTCATCTAGCGATGCCCGGAACCGCGCGCGGTCGACGACTCGAAACTCCGTCCGCACCTCGCCCACGGGACGGCCGTCAGCGCGCTCGATGCGCCCTTCGGTGGTGAGCGTCGCCCCGTCGACGGCGACGAGTTCCGTCCGCACGACGATCGTTGCACCGACGGGTGCGGCCCCGAGATGGTCGAGTTCCGCACGGACGCCGACAGTCCCGGTCCCGGCGGGCAGCCGGCCGTGAAGCGCGTCGCGGCCAACGAACTCTACCCACGCGAGCACGCCGGGCGAGCCGAGTACGTCCGTCGCCTCCTCAGGGGCGGGGTCACTAGCAGCCGGGCGCGCATGCGGGTCGGTGTGGGTGCCAAAGACCGTCGTCGCCTGTGATTCGGTGACGGTCGTCGTCCGTTCAGCACTCACCCCCTCTGCGAGCAGATGTGAGAGGTCCAGGTCGTCCATACGCGACGGAGGGGGCCGGGTGACAAAAATCGGAGCCCGCTACCGGCACCGCGCGAGGAGCCGCTCGGCGACGACGCCGGCGAGAAACGCGACGCCAACGTTCGTGACGACGGCGAGGGCAGCCATCCCGATGGCAAGCTTTCGACTGTCGGTGTCGAAGGCGACCCGGGCGAGGTGAGCGGCAACGGCGAGCAGCAGCACGCCCAGCGCGGCGGTCGGGAACCCCATCCAGAGCGGCGCGACGGCGGCGGCGAGGAGGTATCCCCCGGCGAGCACGAGGTTCGCGCCGCCGGTGCGCGCGCCGAAGGCGTGTTTCCCCGCGAGCCCGCCGGAGCCGTGACACATCGGCGCCGCACCCAGCGGGACGGCAAGCAGGTTCATCGCGCCCATACTGCCCGCCAGCTCGTCCGGAGTCACCTCGGCGTCGAACAGATCCGCACACAGCAGCGAGGTGGCGACGGCGGCGTTCCCGACCGTCATCGCGAGCTGGCCGGCCAGTCCCTCGCCGGCGGCGAGCGTGAACGCCGGGCGGCCGGCAGGGAACAGCGCCAGGGTGGGAAGCGTCGGAACGGGGAGCCCGCCGAGCGCGGCGACCGCGGTTCCGGCACCGAGGACCGCGAGCGCCCCCAGCTTCCGGTGGAGCAGGGTGCCCGCGACGGCGACGACGACGCCGAGTGCAGCGATCCGGGGCGCGCCGGCAGCGAGTTCGAGGCCGGCGAGCGCGAGCAACGCCGCCACGGACAGCTGGACGCCTCGAACGACTGGCTCGGCGACGGCGGCCGCGATCCGCGCGAGCGTCCCCGTCCGGGCGGCGACCAGCAGGACGGCTCCTGCGGCGAGCCCGGCCGCGACCAGCTCGCCGTAGGTGAGCGCGCCCGCGACCGCCAGCCCCGCGAGCGCCTTCATCGGCTCGACGGAGAGCGGCAGACCGTAGTAGAGGCCCCAGACTGCCTGAAAGACGGCGAATCCGAGCAGTAGGTGCGGCAGGGAGGCCGCCGTCAGCGCCGCGAGCGCGACGACGACCGGAAGCACGGTCACCGCGTCGCCGAGCGCGCCGGT
>CAYZJQ010000163.1:2504-4750 GCA_964478805.1 uncultured Halobacteriales archaeon
ACCGGTGTCGGGACGGCCCTTGGCCTCGCCGGCTGTACGCAACCGGCGACGCCGACAAACGCAGGGGACGGCGACGGAGAGAGCAGCCAGGACGGCGCCGGGGCGGACATCGGCGATGGTGAACTCGTGCTCGCGACGACGACGAGCACGTACGACACCGGGCTGCTTGACGCGATAAACCCGACCTTCCAAGAGGCGTTCGGCATCACAGTAAAGACTATCTCACAGGGGACCGGCGCCGCGATCCGCACTGGGCGAGCGGGTGACGCTGACGTGATACTCGTGCACGCCCGCGGAGCCGAAGGGGAGTTCATCGCCGACGGGGCAGGGATCAACCGCCGCGACGTCATGTTCAACGACTTCGTCATCGTTGGGCCGGAAGACGACCCCGCGGGGATCAACGGGATGACCAGCGCGCGGGAGGCGTTTGCCACCATTGCGGAGGCGGAGGCGACGTTTCTCTCGCGGGGGGACGACTCCGGAACGAACAAAAAAGAGCTCATCATCTGGGAGGAGGCTGACATCCAGCCGTCCGGGACGTGGTATCAGGAAACCGGCAAAGGAATGGGTGACACGCTCGTACAGGCGAATCAGGCGGGGGGGTACACCCTCGCGGACCGGGGCACCTTCCTCGCGACGAAAGACAACATCGACCTCGTCATCCACGTGCAGGGGCCGCTGAAGGACGGCCCACAGATCCTGAAGAACCCGTACGGTGTTATTCCGGTGAACCCCGCAGTCCACGACAACGTGAACTACCAGGCGGCGATGGCCTACGTCGGGTTCCTGACGAGCCCGCAGGGCCAGGCGGCGATTGAAAACTATACCGCGAACGGCTCGCAGCTGTTCTTCCCGAACGCGCTCTCCGAAGAGCCCCAGTTCGGTCAGTACGTCTCACAGGACTTCCGCGGCGGCGGCGAGTCGATAGAGGAACTCCGATTTCAGCACTGGGTCGACCAGCACGTCCCCGAGGACTTTTGAGCGTCCCGGAAACCGTATCCCCATCTACTGTGTTCGCGCTTCCGTTGCAGTCGCTGGGCGAGTTTTCCCTCGAGTATCTGGTTAGCATCGTCGTCGTCACGCTGCAGGTGAGTCTCACCGCAGTCGCGCTCGCAACCGTTGCTGGGGTCGCGCTCGCGGTCGCCGTCAGCTTCATCGAGTTCCCCGGGAAGCGCGTCGTCGAGGCGGTCATCAACACCGGGATGGGGTTTCCGAGCGTCGTTGTTGGGCTTGCCGTGCTCATCGTCTTGTCGAATACCGGGCCTCTCGGGGAGTTTCAACTCCTCTTTACCCCACAGGCGATGGTAATCTCACAATTCATCCTTGCGTTGCCGGTGGTCGCGAGCGTCTCGCTGTCGGCGATCGAGAGCGTCGACGAGTCGTTGGCCGATGCCGCGTTCGCGGCCGGTGGGACGAACCGGGATGTCCAACTCGCGGTCGTTCGTGAGGCTCGGTACGGCATCACGACGGCGATCCTCGCGGGGTTTGGCCGAGCCATCAGCGAGGTGGGTAGTGTGCTCATCGTCGGCGGCAATATCGCACTGAACACGCCAACCGGAGAGCGGGTCAGCTTCACTCGGACGCTGACGACGGCGATCACGCTCGAGGCGCGGAAGGGGAACATCGAGACGGGGATCGCGCTCGGCGCCGTCCTGCTCGCGCTCGCGTTGAGCGTCAACGCGCTTGGCAACGTCATCCGCGACCGGGGGCACACGTGATCGCCGCCGCAGATGTCGGCTACGGCTACGGCGGCAAGCAGGTCCTCGCGGACGTCTCGTTGCAGGCCGAGCCGGGGGAAACGTTCGCGCTGATCGGCCCCTCGGGGACGGGAAAAACCACCCTCCTGCGACTGCTCGCGCTGTTCGACCCCCCCGATGTGGGGATGATAACCGTCGACGGCCGGGACGCGTGGGCACTCGCCGACGCGGGGCGTGTCCGGGCCCGCCGGCGCGTGGGCATGGTGTTTCAGCACCGCTCGCTGTTCTCGACCAGCGTCGCACACAACGCCGGCTACGGGCTTGCCGTCCGTCGGTCGTGGCGCGACCGTGCGCGCCGGTGGCTGGCCGGCCTCGTCGGTGACCCGGGCGTCCCCACACCCGTCGACGAGGCGCTCGAGACCGTCGGCCTTCGCGAGCAGGCGAGCCGGCCGGCAGCGGCGCTGTCGGCGGGGGAGGCACAGCGGGTCGCGTTCGCGCGCGCACTCGCCGTCGAGCCCGAGGTCCTGCTGCTCGACGAGCCGACCTCGA
>CAYZJQ010000164.1:0-4733 GCA_964478805.1 uncultured Halobacteriales archaeon
GACTTCGTCCGCGTGCAAAAGCGCCTGCGCGAAATGGACAAAGAGGAGGAGTCCGAAAAGAAAGAGGCCCGCGAGGAGAAGGAGGCCGAGGCCCGCGAGGAGGCCGAAGAGATCTACCAGGCCTTCCAAGACGGCGAGACGCTCGACACCGAGGACCTGATGAAGCTCCAGAAGACCGGCCTGCTCTAAGCGACCGCCCGGCTCTACGTTACGTTCTATCTACGTGCCAACACCGCCAGCGACCGCCCCGCCAAGCGGCCATCTGGAGGGCCGCGAGCTGCGGACGTGGTAACGCGACGCCGGACAGGGTGACGGCCGGCAGCCGGGCACGGGCGGCCGCCGGGGCGCGACACGCCCCGTTATACCCGGCCGGCGATGAGATACACCACGACCACAAGCAGCGCGCCGACTAAGTTGCCGACCAAGCCACCCAGCAGCGTGGCGACGCCACAAAGGGAGGGCTCATCGTTGCCCCGTTGCAGGGCGTCCCGGTATACGAGAGACGCCGGGATGAGCGCGAAGACGAGGCCGATGATGCCGATGATGAGCAGTTCGACGCCGCCAGGAAGACCACGGAACTGCAACAGCGGACCACGCATGAGCCGGCGTCAGGTCGCCTCCAGATGAGGGTTGGGGGCTAACGGGGGTTTTTCAGCGCCCGTCCCCGAGAGCGGAGCATGAACGACACGTCCGACACCGTCGGTCGCGTGCTGATCCTCGCGGTCGGGGTCGTCATTGCCGGAGCAGTCGGCTGGTTCCTCTTCATTGCGTTCCCGGTCGGCCTGGCAGAGCTGGTCGGCGTCCTGTTGACGTTGGCGACGGTTGCCATCGCGGTCCGGTTCGCCGGTAACCTCGCCGCCTCGCGGTTTCCCAGCTACAACGTCGCGGAGGTCGCCGTCGAAGGACCGATCACCCGCGACGGCGGGGGTGGTGTGCCGACCGGGCCGGTGGGGCAAAGTGCCGACGCTATTGTCGGCCAACTCGAGCGGGCCGACGATGACCCGAACGTCGACGCTCTAGTGGTGAAGCTCAACACGCCGGGCGGTGAGGTCGTCCCGAGCGAGGACATTCGGCTCGCGGCCGAGCGGTTCGACGGCCCGACCATCGCGTACGCGACCGACACGTGCGCGTCAGGGGGCTACTGGATCGCCAGCGCCTGTGACGAGCTGTGGGCCCGCGAGGGGAGCGTCGTTGGCTCGATCGGCGTTCGCGGCTCGCGGTTCACGGCGACAGGCTTGCTTGATAAGGTCGGCGTCGACTACGAGCAGTTCACGGCCGGCGAATTCAAAGAGGCTGGCGTCCCTTTCTCGGAGATCGACGACGAGGAACGCGAGTATCTCCAAGGGCTCATCGACGGGTACTACGAAGAGTTCGTGGACACCGTCGCCGAGGGCCGCGACCTCGACGAGGAGTTCGTCCGCTCGACGGAGGCGAAGGTGTACCTCGGCCGGGAGGCGGCGGAGCTCGGGCTTGTTGACGAACTCGGGACACGCGAAGACGTCGAGGACGCACTGGAGGCGCGGCTCGGAACCGAAGTCGCGGTTGCGGCGTTCGAGCCCTCACAGGGGCCGCTGGCGCGGCTCCGCGGCGGCGCGACTGCGATGGCGTACGCGTTCGGGAAGGGGATTGCAGCGGCCGTTGACGGTGACGCCGACTTCCGACTGTGACGTCGCCTACGGATAACGTCGTGGGCTTTCTCCTCGACCGTCTGTAACCGGGAGGCCGGTCCACGGTCACCTCGGCAACGGGCGGTCGGGGGCCGCCGAGCGCCGTGAGCCACGAGGCTTTTATCCGGGACGAGCCGACCGCGTCGTATGCGACGACCCGCGGCTGTGCTCGGCGTCTGTCTGCTGGCCATCCTCGCGGGCTGTTCGCTCGGCGGCACGGGCCCCACCGCGTCGACGTCGACGCCAACTACGCTCGACACGACCCCACCCGGTATCGACGCTGACGGGCGGTTGACCGGCGCCGACGCGCTCCTATCGACTCATACCGACCAACTCACAACCGCCGGATTCGTCATGGAAGTACGGACGCAGGCAACGGTGTCGCGCACCGGCGGGCCGACCGACGTGGAGCGCCGCCAGATCGTCCGGGTCGCACCTGGGGGTAGCGAGTACAACAACAGCGTCTACAATCCCGGCTCCCGGTTCGACATCTGGGGAAACGAGTCGGTGCGAGCCATCCGACTCCGAACGAGCGATGGGGTCCGCTACGACAGCGGTGACCCCCGGTCGCCGGCACAGCTCGCGGGTGCGACGCTGCTCTCGCGGTATCTCTCGGCCGACGGGTGGACGGTGACGAACACGACGACAGAGCAGGGGGCGACGCTGTACACGCTGCGGTCGAACGTGGTGCCGGAGACGCCCGCCGCCGTCCCCGAGGGGGCGAGCGACGTGCGCGAGTACGGTGCGGTGGTCGTCGTCAACGGTGACGGTCGGGTCCGCTACTTCGAGGCGACAGGGACGTACACCCTGGACGGCGAGGACGGGTCGTTCACCGTCACGCAGCGGCTCGTCTCGACGGGTGATCCCGGCGTCGACCGGCCCGCGTGGGTCGACGAAGGGCTATAGATATGACCGCTGGCATTGGGAAGTCGGCCTGCTATTGTTCGTGGGTTGGTTCGAGTCGTAGGATTCCTCCCACGGCTGAAGCCGTGGGCTTCCTCCGTGCGTCTGTGTGACTACCCAGCGCACCCGGAGTGGCGGGGCTTATATACGACCGTGCCCCACCGCCAGGTGATGCAGCGGGCGACGCCTCAAGAGTTCGCGCGCGTGCTCTCATCAATGTGTACGGAGCCGCACCCTGACGCCCGGGCGGCCGCTGAGCAGTTCCTCGCGACGAACCCCGGCGACCCTGGTACCTACGAGACGGTCGCCGGTCTCGAACGGGAGGTAATCGCAGGTCTCGGCGAGCTGGCCGGGCTCCCGGACGCAGCCGGCTACGTCACGTCGGGCGGGACGGAAGCGAACATTCAAGCAATCCGGATCGGTCGGAACCGTGCGGCCACTCGGACGCCGAACTTCGTCGTCCCCGCGTCTGCCCACTTCTCCTTCCGAAAGGCGGCGGACGTGCTCGGCGTAGAGATGCGCGTCGCCCCGCTGGAGGACCGTGTTGTGGACTTAGACGGCGTCGCTCAGCTCGTCGACGAGGATACGGTCGCCGTTGTCGGGGTTGCTGGCTCGACGGAGTACGGTCGGGTCGACCCCATCCCCGAACTGGTTGCGGTCGTTGAGGCGGAGAACTCTGCAGCGCTCGTTCACGTCGACGCCGCGTGGGGCGGGTTCGTCCTGCCGTTCACCGACCACGACTGGGACTTCGCTGACGCAGGCATCGACACGATGACGATCGACCCACACAAGATGGGACGAGCCGTCGTCCCCGCAGGCGGACTGCTCGCTCGGGGGCCGGAGCTGCTCGATGAGCTGTCGACTGACACGCCCTATCTCGAGTCCACCGCCCAGGTGACGCTGACGGGGACGCGCTCGGGCGCGGGTGTGGCGAGTGCAGCCGCCGCTTTGGAGGCGCTGTGGCCCGACGGCTACCGCCGCCAGTACGAGCGGGGGCAGGCGAACGCCGAGTGGCTGGCCGACGCACTCGTCGACGCCGGGTTCGAGACCGTCGATCCGGTCCTCCCGCTTGTTGCCGCCGATCTCGGGCGCGAGCGGATCGACGCCCTCCGCGAGCAGGGGTGGCGGCTCTCGCGGACCGAACGGGGCGAGGCGCGGTTCGTCTTACAGCCACACGTCACCCGCGAGACGCTGCGATCGGTGCTTGCGGATCTGCGCCGGGTTTGAACGCCGTCCCGGCAAGCGTGGGGCGTCGCCCTCGCAATTTAGGTATATATGAAGACTCATTAGCGGTGGCCGCCGACGGCAGAGTGTGAGCGTGCCGCTCGGTCCCGTCACCCCGCTCGTTGACCTCCTGCCGGCGCTGTTCGGTATCGATCTGTCCGGTCTCGGCTGGTTTGAGGAACTCGTTCGGACGGTGACGGGGCCTGCCGGACTGGTCATCGTTTTCGTCTACTCGTTTCTCATCGCGGTCATCCTGCCGGGGCCGAGCGAGGTCGTGCTGGCCGCGCCGCTGCGTATCGACCCACTGTGGCTCCGGCTCACGGTCATCATCCTGGTCAGCGGGGTGGGGAAAGCGTTCGGGAGCGTGGTCGCCTTCCATCTCGGCCACGCCGCAAAGGAGTCCGGTCCGATTATCCGATGGCTCCGCAACTCCCGGTTCGACGTGATCGCATGGTCGGAGAAACGGTCGGTCGAGCTCGCCCGCGACTACGGCTACGCCGGCCTCGCGCTGGCGCTGTGTGTCCCGTTCTTCCCCGATACTATCTCGATTTATGCCTTTTCGGTGCTTGAGGAGGATTACCTGAAGTTCGCCGCCGCGACGTTCGTCGGCAGCGTCGGCCGCCTGCTCGTCACCATCGGGTTGGTCGCCGTCGGGCTGTTCGGCTCTTCGTACGTGCCGGTGTGAGCCGACCGCCCCTCCGCGCGAGGACGGGTTTATCGACGGCCCCTCGTGGTGAATGTACGATGGTGACAGCGGTCCACCAGCGTCCTCGTATGCGTCGGTAGCCACCGCGCCTGGTGGACCCTCCCGCGTCAGCTCTCGTACCGTCTCGGCGGGGCGTGAACTACCCCACCCTGCTCGCGCTGACGCGCTCGCTGAGGGTGGGGCTTCCTGCTTCCACGACGCGCTTTGCAGGAACCGGGGTGGTTCCCGCAGGG
>CAYZJQ010000165.1:0-4700 GCA_964478805.1 uncultured Halobacteriales archaeon
ACGCCTGTCCCGGCGCCGGCTCGTGTGGCGGGATGTTCACCGCGAACACGATGGCCTCGCTCTCGGAGGCGCTCGGCCTCGCGCCGCTGGGCTCGGCCAGCGCCCCCGCCGAGGACGAGGCCCGCTATGCGGTGGCCGCGCGGGCGGGCGAACTCGCGCTCGAGTGTGTCCGCGAGAACCGGACACCCTCGTCGATCCTCTCGAAGGCAAGCTTCGAGAACGCGATCGCCGTGCAGGTCGCGCTCGGCGGCTCGACCAACGCCGTGCTCCACCTGCTTGCTCTGGCGGCTGAGGCCGGGATCGACCTCTCGATCGCGGAGTTCGACGAGATCTCGAAACGCACGCCCAAGATCGCTAACCTCCAGCCCGGCGGCACGCGTGTGATGAACGACCTCCATGAGGTCGGCGGCGTTCCCGTCGTCGTCCGCCGACTGCTCGAGGGCGGGTACCTGCACGGCGAGGCCGCGACCGTCACCGGTCGCACCGTCGCCGAAGAGATCGCCCACCTCGACGCCACAGGAGCGCTTCCGCCGGACGAGACGATCGACGTGGACTTCCTCCGGCCTGTCGACGACCCCTTCCACGAGGAGGGGGCGATCAAGATCCTCACCGGCAACCTCGCGCCCGACGGTGCCGTGTTGAAAGTGACCGGCGAGGACACGTGGTTCCACGAAGGGCCGGTTCGCGTCTTCGAAGACGAGGAGTCCGCGATGGCGTACGTCCAGGAGGACCGCATCGAGTCGGGCGACGTCATCGCCATCCGGAACGAAGGGCCACAGGGCGGCCCGGGGATGCGCGAGATGCTCGGCGTGACGGCCGCCGTGGTCGGGGCGGGCCACGAAGACGACGTGGCGTTGCTGACCGACGGCCGCTTTTCGGGGGCGACCCGCGGCCCGATGATCGGCCATGTCGCGCCCGAGGCGTTCGTGGGCGGCCCGATCGCCGCGCTCGAAGACGGCGACGTCGTCACGATCGATGTCGAGGCCCGAGAGCTGTCGGTCGACCTCACGGACGAAGCGCTTGCCGCACGGCGTGAGGCGTGGGCACAGCCGGCGCCGAACTACACGACCGGTGTGCTCGCGAAATACGGGACCGCGTTCGGCTCGGCTGCAAACGGTGCGGTGACGAACCCCGGCGCCAAACGCCAGTAGCCAGCGCCGGCGGTCAGGCCACCAGTCGGAGGAGGAGATACCCGTTCCACAACACGACTGCCGACCACACGACGGCAAGTGTCTCGACCCCGACGTCGCGGTACTCGGTCGGCAGCACGAGCCACAACGTGGCGACAAACAGCAGTGCCGGCAGCTTCAACACGACCACCGCCCCTGCGAGCCCGAACTGGTCGATGACGCCGGCCGCAAGCGGGTTCGCCTCCGGGTAACCAACGGCAAGCCCCACGCGGGTCGTCAGGTAGTCCGATGCCGTTGCGACACCAAGGACCGCCCACCAGACGACGCTTCGCAGCTCATCATACGAGCCCCGGTCGACGTTCGTGTGCACGCGTTCGCCTCCGTTCTCTCAGTCTCTTCGGTCGGCTCCCAGCGGCGGGCCGACCGACACGCGTGTGCCAGCCACGGTCCCGCCGCGTCACCCCCGGTCGTCGGTGCCGCCCCTGTCTCTGGCTCTGTCCGGGTCCTTAGACCACGATTTCGGCCACGACGATCGCGTCCCACAACGCGCCGGCGACCCAGACGGCGGCCAGCGCGCCGACCCCGATGTCACGGTACCGCCCCGGCAACACCAGCCAGAACAGGCCGACCAGCGCGACGGCCGGCAGCTTCGTCACCACCAGCGCCATGTTCAGGCCCACGACGTCGCTCATCCCGGCGATCACTGGATTCACCTCGCCGTGGCCCCCCACGAGCCGGGCTTTCGTCGTCACGTAATCAAGCCCCGTCGCGAACAGCAGGAACGCCCACGACGCGGCACTACGCATCTCGATCCGCGGAGCTTACGCTACACTTGTACTCATGCTTCCCCCGATTTCCCCACTGGCGCCCCCCGGCGCACAGCTCGTGTATTACACAATACACTTTTATCGCATAAATCTATCGCCAGTCGGCCACGGCGTGAATATCGTACACCCTCGCCGCAGCGAAACAGCCGGGTCGGCGTCTTTAAGCCCCGCCCCCTCTCCCACGCAGGCACGTGGTTTCGTTCCCGACGTTCGATGCGGAAGCGACCGTCCTGCGCGAGCCGAACTACCGGACGCTCCTGCTGGCGACCGTGTTCCCCATTCTGACGACGGGGCTCGTCTCGCCGGTGCTCGACGCCGTGATCGGGCCGTTCGGGACGACGCCGGCCCGGGTCGGCCTGCTGATCTCCGTCGCGACGGCGCCGGCGATCGTCCTTATCCCGTTGGCGGGTGTGCTGGCCGACCGCTATGGCCGCAAGCCGCTGTTGGTCTGGTCGCTCGTCTGCTTCGGGCTTGCCGGCTCGGCCATCGCCGCGACGACCGACTTCCGGGTCGTCCTCGGGCTCCGGTTTCTCCAGGGCGTCGGCTTTGCCGGGCTCGTCCCGACCATCACGACCAGTATCGGCGATATGTACGAGGGGCCACTGGAGGCCACCGGCCAGGGACTGCGCATGGCGACGAACGGTCTGAGCGGTGCCATACTCCCGCTGGTCGCCGGCGCGCTGGTCGCACTCGCCTGGCAGTTCCCGTTTCTCCTGTATGCACTGGCGCTTCCGGTCGCCGGTATCGTCGCCGTCGGGTTCACGGAGCCGCCCGCCTCGGACGCGGCCAACACGGCAACCGGCCGTGCGTATCTCGGCGCGCTGGCGCGGCTTCTCGCCCGCCGCCACGTCGCGGCCGTCCTCGTCGCACGGGCACTCCCGGTCGTCGTCTGGATCGCGCTGTTGACGTACAACTCGCTGATCGTGAGCCGACTGCTCGGCGGCACCGCCTTCGAGGCCGGCCTGCTCGCGGCCACCGGAAACGTCGTGTTCGCGGTGTTCGGGAGCCAGGCCGGTCGCATCACCGCCGCGACGAACTCACGGTTCGGGCCGCTACTCGGCGGCACCGTCTGTCTGGCTGGCGGGTTTATCGCCGTCGTGTTCGCGCCCGGTCTCCCGACCGCACTCGCGGGCGTGACCGTCGCCGGCGCGGGGTTCGGAGTCACCCTCACGCTGTATCGCAGTCTCATCACGGGGCTTGCCGACCCGGCGCTGCGCGGCGGGCTGGTGAGCGTCGGCGCGGCCGGCGCCCGGGTCACCGCGACCGTGACACCCGTAGCGATGGGCGTGGTCCTTGCGGTCGGCGAGCCGATGATCGGCTTCGCCCCCGCGCTCCGACTGGCCGGCCTCGGTGCCGCCATCGTCGGCGGGGGTGGTGGCCTGGGCTGTCTGCTGCTTGCCCGCCCCGCACTCGGGTCGTGAGCCAGCCAGACACGCCGAGCCCGGCGGCTGCCCGCCCGCCCCGGCCGACTGCCGCGTCACCGTGCCGATAGAAGCCGGCCCCAGCGGCCGTAGTGGCATCGCCCTGCGGTCAGCAGTCGCTCACTCGGCCCGTCGGCCGACCGCCGACCGCGCATTCGGGGCCTGTGCGTGCGGGTGCTCCGCCGTGCCTCTGTCGCCGCCCGCTCAGCCGGTGACGGTGCCGAACCCGGGGTCGAGTGCCGCCAGCCGCGCTTCGTGGTCGGCGTCGAGATGGTCGGCATATCGCTCGACCACCGCGATGAGGGCACTGTGTGGTCGGTTGAGCCGGTAATACGTCTGCGGACCGCCGGTGTATGCACGGACCACGACGCCTTCGTCGCGAAGCAGTGAGAAACACGCCGCCACGGTTTCGTTGCCGACATCGCGCTCCCGTCGGATCTGTGTCAATCGCCAGTACTCCTCGTGCGACTGTTCGATCGCCATCATCCGGACGACGCCGCGGACACACCGTGTCCGCCGCTCGCGCTGGAGGGCTGTCAGTACCGATTGGAGGGCCACACACCGTATTTCGACACTGTGACACCTAAACCTACCTCCGCGCGGTCAACTCGGCCGGCTCCCTCGAGTTGCTGCCCCGCGACGGTGCCTCGGGCCGCATCGCTCGTGTGTCGACCCGACCAGCAGTGGCGCCGCTGCCGTTCTGGCTCCGTCCACCTCACACGGTCGCCACTGTGTCGCGTCGCTCGCGGCCCGACAGCACCGGCAGCCCCGGCTCCACTCTCGGGGGTGTCACTCTCTGTCCACAGCCCCGGGTGGTGGGTCCGTACTGGCCCACAGCACGGGCTGACGCTGTCAGCCTACAGTCACGGGTGGCCGTACATCAGCGATCGGCCAGCCGTCGCGGCACCGTCTTCGACCCCTGTCTCGACTGCTGCTTGACCGGGGACGTCACACGGCCCCCCAGCCGTGCGGCATGGAGCGTCCCTGTTGAGGAGCGCTCCCAGCGACCGCGGACACCGCCGAATCGTAAGGGTAGTTGCGCGCGAATAACTGCCTTAGCAGCCGCGAGCGCTCCGCTCGAGGGTGCTCGCTCGCGGTAAGGGTAGTTCGGATCCCCGCTAGAGTGACCCATAATCCAGTGCATCGCACCTAGACTGTCGCCGTCGCGACCACGGCACCACCCACCGATTCGACCCGCCCGAATTCGGCCGCCAGACGCGCGTCTGCGGGGGCCGACGCATCGAGATACGGCGACCTCCCAGACAGCTGGGACGTCGTAAGGGTAGTTCGACCGCCAGACGCTGCCACCCTTACTCGACCGG
>CAYZJQ010000166.1:0-4547 GCA_964478805.1 uncultured Halobacteriales archaeon
GTACATCGTCGAGTAGACGCCCCGGGTGAACGGCGCCTCGCCCGGGAAGCCGAGGTCCGCGTCGTAGTCGAGGTCCGCGACGTCCGCGGGCGTGTAGATGGGATCGACCTCGCGGCCACCGGTGTCTGTCGTGAACGTCTCCTTGCGCTCGCCGAACTGGTCGACCGTCGGTCCGCGGGTCTCGGCCTCCCACTCCTCGCGTGCCTCGCGGATCTCGGCGAGGTCCGCATCGTCGAACATGAGGCCACCTTTCGAGCGGTGCGGCTTAACCGTTGGCCGGACCCTTTCGACCGCCGGCAGCCCTCGCCGGGAGCCGCCCGGCTTTGATCCGTGCCGACGACGGCCGAACGATGACGGACACCATGCGCGCCGCGGTCGTGCCCGAAGCGGGAGCCGACTTCGAACTTGAGGAGCGAGCGGTCCCCGAGCCCCAGCCGGGCGAGGTGCGCGTCGCGGTCGACGCGTGCGGCATCTGCCACAGCGACGCCTTCGTGAAGGAGGGCGCACGACCGGGTATCGAGTACCCGCGCGTTCCGGGCCACGAGGTCGCAGGCCGGGTCGACGCCGTCGGGGCGGACGTGACTGGCTGGAGTGAGGGCGACCGCGTCGGTGTCGGCTGGCACGGCGGCCACTGCTTCACCTGCGAGCCGTGTCGCCGCGGCAAGTTCCTCCAGTGCGAGCACGGCGAAATCACGGGACTCACGTTCGACGGCGGCTATGCCGAGTACATGACGGTTCCGGTGGAAGCGCTCGCCGCCATACCGGAGTCGCTCGACGCCGTCGACGCCGCACCGCTGCTGTGTGCCGGTATCACGACCTTCAATGCGCTGCGCAACAGCGACGCTCGCCCGGGCGACTTAGTCGCCGTCCAGGGAATTGGTGGGCTGGGCCACCTTGGGGTCAGCTACGCCCACGCCGCCGGCTACGAGACAGTCGCGCTGTCGCGCTCGCCCGACAAGGAGACGCTGTCGCGAGAGCTGGGTGCAGACCACTTCGTGGACGCGAGCGCGAGCGACCCGGCCGCTGCGCTGCAGGAGCTCGGTGGCGCCGACGTGATACTCGCGACCGCGCCCTCGGCGGCCGCGGTCGAGTCGGTTGCCGGTGGGCTCGGCATCGACGGCGAGGTCATCGTCGTGGGCGTTCCCGGCCGCGAGGTTGAGATCGACATGGCCGGTCTTATCGGCAAGCGGGGGACAGTCGGGGCTTGGGGCTCGGGCCACGCTGTCGACTCAGAGGACACACTCGACTTTTCGGCACTGCGCGATGTGACCCCTCGCGTCGAGACGTTCAGTCTTGACGCGGTCGAGGCAGCCTACAACCGGATGATCGCCAACGAGGCACGGTTTCGTGTCGTCCTTGAGCCCTAATCAGCCAGTGTCGTACTTGTAGGTGGCCTCGTCCGGGTCAATGCCGAAGTCCTCGGCGGTCTCTTCCGGCTCCACCTCATCTTCGGACTCAGCGGCGTTTTTGAACCGCTCGCGCAGGCGGTCGGGCATTCGGAACCTGTCGGTGTCAATGACCATCGGGACGACCGTGTCGTGGCGCTCGCGCTTCTCATCGAGCCGTTCGCGGAGGCTCTCGGGTAGGTCGTCGGCCTCGACGGCTCGGAACCCAAACTGCGCGAGATACTCGTGGGCCGGCGTGAGCGCGTACACCCGGTCGTACCCCTCGATGCCGGCGTTGCGGAGCAACCGCTCGACGACATGGGCGCCGACGCCCTGCCCCTTCCAGCCCTCAAGAACGCCGATGCTCGTCAGTTCACAAGCGGCGTCGTCACGGTGGACGCGGAACCGCCCGAACCCAGCCCGCGTTGAGGACTCGTCGTCGACCGCGATGACGTAGTCGCGGGAGCGGAAGGCCGTGTCGTCGAGGCCCATCGCCTCGATGTGGTCGAGGAGCCACGCCTCGTCGCGGTTTCGCGCGTCCCTGACGTACATGTACTTCGGTAGGGCACCCCGGTTCAAAACTCCTCGCCAGCCGTGGGGTCGCAACCGGTTTGTTGCCCGCCGTTGACGTTCCCGTGTGTACCATGGCGTCGACTTCAGCGGGGCAGCCCGACCGGGCGATGATATCTGGCTGGCGAGCGCCGTACCGGTCGACGATGGGATCCGCGTGACCGGGTGCCGCTCGGCCCGCGAGGCGTTCGACGCTACGGGGCGAGTCGATGTGCTCCGCGCGCTCCGCGGCTGGCTCGCTGCGGCGGACGGGACTGTCGGGCTGGACGTCTCTTTCGGGCTGCCGCGAGCGGTCCTCCCAGCGGTCGCTGACTGGCCCGCAACGCTCGCTTGGGTCGCCCGTGAGTTCCACGGTGTCGACGGAAAGGCGATGCAGACGGCCCTGAAAGCGCGCGCTCGTGCGAGTGACGTCGACGGCGTTGAGTTAAAGCGCGCGACCGATAGCCCGACGGGGGCCTCCTCTCCCTACTCGTTCATTACGCGATACCAGACGCTGCACGCGCTGCGTGACCTGCTCGCGCCGCTGGTGCTCGGCGACCGCGTGTGCGTCGCGCCGATGTGTCCCGGCGACGATCCGACCCGGACGCGCCTCTGTGAAATATACCCAGCGAGCACGCTCCGCGCGCTCGACCTGCCCGACGAGCGGTACAAAGGTGGCACCCACGATGGCGAGCGCGATCGTCGGGCGGAGATCGTCGACGGCCTCCGCTCGTGGGGTGTCGAACTCGGGGCCGCGACGGCCGAGACGCTGGTTGCGGACGGTGGGGGAGACGCGCTCGATGCGGTGGTCGGAACCGTTGCCGTCACACGGGCCGCCGAGTCAGACTTCGCGGTCGACGACTCGCGCTACGACCCGCTGGAGGGGTACATCTACGTCTAAATCGCGATAGCGTCGTTGAGCCCGGCTGCAAACGAGACCTACGCGAGATACGCGAGCACCAGTGCCGCGACCTGGCGATCGACGCGGCCGAATGTCACCACGGTCGCGAGAATGCCGAACCACAGCGCGACGATGACTGCAAGCCCGAGGAGTGGTGCTCGCAGCCCGAAGAACACGGGGGTCCACAGGCAGGTTCAGCGCGAACTGGCCGGCGATCGCGACGAGCGCGCGTCAACGAGCGGCGCCGGTCCCAGCCCGCCACACTCGCGTGAGTGCGACACCGAGTAGCCTGAACAGGAGCGTCCAAACCACCGGAAACGCGACTTCGAGTGGAAAGAACCACGGTCTGTTGAGCCACGTCGTGTCGGCGCCGGAACAGCGCCGCGAGCGCGCCGACGGTGTTCACGCTGAGGACGGCGGCGAGCACCACGAGGAGATCGTTGCGCGGCGGGAGCGACGGGAGCGCCTGGGTGCGTGTCATACGTCCGACAACGCGAGCCAGCGGTCTAGCCCTTGTGCCGGGGCTCACACAGACGCAAGGAGGACGCCTCCGACTCTAGTCGTGGCTAACTGACCTGGGCCGTAGCTGTACCCGCATCCCGTCTGGGTCCGTGACAGCGACGCCGTCGCCGTCCGCGTCGACCACATAGCCCGCCGCTTGGAGGCCGTCAGCGACCGGCTCGAGTGCCCAGTCGGGCACGACCAGTTCGAACCACGCGAGGCCGCGGCCCGCTGCCGGCTCGGTACAGCCGTACCAAGTGTTCAGCCCGACGTGGTGGTGGTAGTCGCCAGTGGCGACGAACAACGCCTCGGGCTCGCCGCCGCGCATCCAAGTGTCACGCACCTCGAAGCCGAGCGTCTCGACGTAGAACTCCCGAGCGTCGGGGATCGAAGAGACCTCGAGGTGGACGTGCCCCACGTCCGTCCCCGCCGGAACCGTCGCTGAGCCGTCGCTCTCGCTACGGAGCGATTCGAGGTCGAGCGACAGCGAGTCCATCCCGACGCCCCCGTCGTCGGTCATCGGCCACTCGCCGCGGGGGCGGTCGCGGTAGATCTCGACGCCGTTCCCCTCTGGATCCTGGAGGTAGAGCGCCTCGCTGACGAGGTGGTCGGAGGCCCCATCGAGCAGCCAGCGGGCCTCGACGCGGTCGAGCCCGGCTCCAAGCGCGACCCGATCGGGGACGCGGACGGCCAGTTGGAAGAGCCCGGTTTCGGCCTCCCCGCGCTCGGGTGCGTCGCTGGCCTGGTGTTCGAGTAGCGACTCGTCTGGGGTACCCAAGCTCGCGCGGCCCTCGGCCCGTTCGCGGAGTTCGAGGCCGACCACTCGCCGGTAGAAGTCGACGAGCCGGTCGAGGTCCGCGACGGCGAGCGCGACACGACCGACACGCGTCCCGGCGGGCAGGCTGGGTGGCATACTCGCGCTGATGCCCGCCAAGATCAAAAGCCCGCGTACCGGCGCCGTTTTACTTCTCGACCCGCTTGCTCCGACAATGAAGGATCCGGCCGACCTGTCCGTCACCCTCGTCGACGGCTACGTGGACGAGCCGGCACACTTCGGCGTGCCGCCGTACATTTCGACGTACCCCCGATACACGGCGGGCGCGCTGGTCGATGCTGGCGTTTCCGAAGAACGAATCACCTACCACACCATCGACGAGCTGCGTGAGGATCGAGGAAAGTGGCGCGACGTGGAGGACGCGGACCTGTTCATC
>CAYZJQ010000167.1:0-4416 GCA_964478805.1 uncultured Halobacteriales archaeon
TGCGTGGGTGCCGTCCCGTAGGGACGACACTGCACTCGTGCGAGTGCGTGGGACCGGATTTGAACCGGCGGACCTCTACAGGACAGCGCCCTCAACGCTGCGCCGTTGGCCTGGCTTGGCTACCCACGCGCGCTATGTGGCGTGCAATCCATCGTACTGTAGATGGATATAAAAGACGAACGGTTCGGCGCCGGCCTGCTCACTGCGACCGCGCGGCAAGCGGCACCGGCGACGGAGCCGACAGGCGCGGGCTTGAAGTAGGCTCCGGCGGTTACGTTGGGTCATGGCGAAGTACTCGACGGGCGGGGTCGGCTCCGACGACGCCGACAGCTGCGAGCTGTGCGGCAAGGAGGACGTGGCCCTCTCGGAGACAACCGTGGCCGGTGCACGGCTGCAGGTCTGTACGGAGTGTGCGCGACACGGCGAAGGGGGGACGACAACAGACGACGAGGGCGGGGGCAGCCGCGACGACACCGAGCGGGACCGACGCAAGCGCGCCGCGCGCAACGCCGCGAAACTCGCCGACGCCAATACCGGCGACTCACGACACTGGGAGAAGGAAGGGACCGATTATCAGGACGACCCGCTACCGTATCTGGTGCGCGGCTATGGCGAGAAGCTGGCGGAGGCGCGCCAGGAGGCTGGCCTCCAAGCCGATGAACTCGCCGGCGAACTCGGCGTCACCGAGGCGGACGTGGTCGCGGTCGAGCAGGGCCGGGCGAACCGTGCGAACATCCCCGGTTCGCTCATCGAAGCGATCGAAGAGCGGCTGAACGTCCAACTCTCCGAGTCGGCGTAGCGGCTCGCCGCGGGCGGCCCGCTTTTGTCCCCCGCCCGCCAGCCACGAATCATGACCGGAAGTCGTGCCGCCGCCGAGCCGAATGTCCTCGCGTTCGAGGCGACCGTCGAGTCGGGTGGCCAGGCAGTGACGCTCTCGGAGACGTACTTCTACCCGGAGGGTGGCGGCCAGCCCGCCGACCAGGGCACTCTCGGCGGCCACGCGGTCACCGACGTCCAGAAACGCGACGACGCGGTGGTGCACGAACTCGACGGCACTCTCGAGGCCGGGCGGACCGTTGAGGGACGGATCGATCCAGAGTTCCGCCGCTACTGTCGCCGCGCTCACACCGCGAGCCACGCGCTGTACGGGGCGGGTCGGCGGCTGCTCGATGACCTCGGTTACGGTGGATTCGGTATCTCGAGCGAGCGTGTCCGCGTCGACTTCACGACGAGTACGGCCATCGACGATGCGACGCTCGTCGAGCTTGAGCGACTCGTGAACCGTGTCGTCTGGGAGTCACGACCCGTGACGTGGACCGACCGGGCCCGCGAGGACGCACTGTCGGACGAGGCTGTCGCGTTCAATACGAAGACAGAGGAAGGGCTGACCGGCGACACCGTCCGCGTGGTGACCATCGGTGCCGCCGGTGAGGACGGTGAGGTCTGGGACGCCGCGGCCTGTGGTGGCACACACGTCGACAACACCGCCGAGATCGGACCCGTGACCGTTCTGTCGCGGTCGAATCCCGGAGAGGGACTCACCCGCGTCGAGTTCGCGGTTGGGCCCAACGCCGTGGACCGTCGGATGACGGAAAAACGCGCGGCGTTGGACACGGCTGCGGTCTTGGGGACGAACGTCGAGAGCGTCCCCGAGGCTGTCGAACGCCTCCAACAGGAACGTACCGACCTGGAGGCCGACCTCGCGGCGGTCCGCGAGGAACTGACGGAGCGACGGCTGGCTGACCTCGACCCCGTCGAGCGGGATGGACACTCCTGGCTCGTCGGCGCACTCGATCGCGACGTGAACGCGCTCACAACGGTCGCGCGGGAGCGAGCCGGAGTCAACGCCGACGTGGTCGCGCTGGTCGCGCCGGACGGCTCGCTCGCGGTAGCGACCGACGGCGAGGTGGACGCGAACGCGGTCGTCGGTGACGTGACCGACGCGTTCGGCGGCGGCGGCGGCGGGTCTTCGACCGCCGCACAGGGGGGCGGCGTCGACGCCGACGCGGCGACGGTGGTCGCGTTCCTCCGCGGCGAGTAGCCGTGGACCCATGGGAGTTGGACTTTTGCGCTCGCGTCCCCACACCCGGGTATGGAGTTCACGCAGGCTCAGCGGGCGATCCGCGAGACGGTCCGCGAGTTCGCCGCCGAGGAGGTGCGCCCCACGGCCCGCGAGGCCGACGAGACCGGGCAGTTCCCCGAGGCGGTGTGGGACGGGCTCGCCGACCTCGACCTCACGGCGCTCACGACGCCCGAGCAGTACGGCGGGCTCGACGTCGACGGGCTCACCTACGCGCTGGTGAACGAGGAACTCGCCCACGGACAGCTGGCGGTCGCAACGGCACTGTCGGTCCACTGTCTCGCCACCTCCTGCATCGCGGAGTTCGGTGATGAAGCCCAGAAGGAGGAGTTCCTCCCCGAGATGGTCGACGGGCGGCCGGTCGGGATGTTCGCGCTCTCCGAGCCGCACGCCGGATCGAACCCCGCCGACATGAGCACGGAGGCCCGTCACGAGGGCGACGAGTACGTGCTCAACGGGACGAAACAGTGGATCACGAACGGCCAGCGAGGCGGCGTCGCCGTCGTGTTTGCAAAGACCGACCGCGAGGACCCGCGGTCGGTGACGCAGTTCGTCGTCCCGAAGGACACCGACGGGGTCTCGGTCGGCAAGAAGGAGGAGAAGCTCGGTCTTCGAGCCTCGGACACGACGACGCTGGTCTTCGAGGACGCGCGTATCCCCGAAGCGTACCGACTGACCGAGGAGGGGCGCGGGCTCGCGGCCGCGCTCTCGATTCTCACCGGCGGTCGGGTGGGCATCGCCGCACAGGCGGTCGGGCTGGCGCAGTCGGCCGTCGACGAAGCCCGGGCGTACGCACAAGACCGCGAACAGTTCGGCGGCGCCATCGCCGACATCCAGACGATCCGCCACAAGCTCGCAGACATGGAGACGGAGACGCAGGCGGCCCGCCTACTCACCTACGATGCCGCCGAACAGCTGGGCCAGGGCGACCCGCCGGCGAAGGCCGCCTCGATGGCGAAGCTTCGCGCCTCGGAGACAGCAATGGACGTGACCAACGAGGCCGTCCAGATCCACGGTGGGTACGGCTACACCACCGATTTCCCGGTCGAGCGGCTGTACCGCGATGCGAAGATCACTACTATCTACGAGGGCACCTCCCAGATCCAGCGGACGGTGATTGCCCGCGAACTGCTTGACTGATGACGGCCGTGGCCGACCACGAGGCCGTTGTCTACGACCTCGACGGCACGGTCGTCGACCTGGACGTGGACTGGGCCGCAGTCGCGGACGATGTGGCGGCGACGCTTGAACGCCGTGGCGTCGATCCCGGCGTGGACCTCTGGGAAATGCTCGGTCGCGCGGACGATGCGGGCTGTCGCGACGCCGTCGAGCGCGTCATCGCCCGTCACGAACGGACAGGTGCCCGGGGAAGCCGGCGGCTCGGGTGTGCGGACCTCCTCGCTCGAGACGCCCCGGTCGCGGTCTGTTCGCTCAACAGCGTCGGGGCATGTCACGTCGCCCTGGGGACCCACCGGCTTCGCGAGCACGTCCCGGTCGTCGTGGGTCGCGACTCTGGCCCGTGGGAAAAACCCGACCCTGAGCCGCTGCTCGCGGCGCTGGACGGGCTCGATGTCGCGCCCGAAGAGGCGGTATTCGTCGGCGACGGCGAGCGCGACGAGCGCACGGCGGAGCGCGCTGACGTCGCGTTCGCATACGTCTCAGAGTGGCTCGACTGAACTAGTCGGCCTGCCGACGGGCATAGAGGTAGACGGCGACCGCGGTGAGAAACCAGACGACAGCGCCGACACGGACGGCAAAGAGCGCCTTGTCGCTCCACGTGGGCAGGGAGACGCCCGTCGATGCCAAGGCGACGACCGGCGCACCGACGACGATGGTGGCGACGAAGGTGACCTGCATCACCCAGCCAAAGTCGACACCCTCGGCGTCGTGCGTCTCGACCGGTTCGCGCATCGGTCACGGTTGGGGGAGGGTGCGGTAAGCGATTTCGGTCCGGACACAAGGACTATACCGAGCCCATCGTACCGCCCGATAAATGCGCTCTCGCGCACAGCAATCACTGACGGCGGCGTGGCTCCTCGGGGGGATCCTGGTCGCGCTCCTCATCGTCGAGGCGGGCCTGTCCCTGGCGGGGTCAACGCCCGCTGTCACGCTTGACGGGGGGCTGCGAGCCGCGGTCCGGCTCTGGCTGGCGATCGGCGCTGGGGGCACCGTCCTCGGGACGTTCGGACTCGGCGCGACGGGGCGACCACGTTACGTCGCGGTCGGGGTCCTCGCCACTCCAGTCGCGCTCGTCTACAGTTACACCAGTCTCGTGCTCCCGTGGACACAGCTGTCCTTCTGGGTCGGACAGGTGGCCGTCGAGACGCTGTTGACTG
>CAYZJQ010000168.1:0-4188 GCA_964478805.1 uncultured Halobacteriales archaeon
TTATCCACCACTGGGATATCGAGCCGTCGGAGCGGTTCAACGCGCTGCTCGATCTCGAGGACCACCCGGTCGGGAAGGAGCTCACTGCGATCCAGACCGACCGGGTGTACGTCGGCGGCACGCCGATGCAGGGGCCGATCTTCAACCTCTTCCAGCTGGAAAACGCAGCCCGACAGATCTACCCCGATGAGTTCGGGCGCTTCCAGGGGATTGGCCAGACGCCAAAGAGCGAACAGCTCTTCGACCGCCAGCGCGTCGCCGATATCATCACTGGAGGGAGCTAGCCGTGCGGGCCACGCGAGTGGACGATCGCCGGCGCGTTCCGGACGCCCGCGGACTACGACATCCCGGCGGTCCCCGACTGGCAGGTGTGTCGTCCCGACTGCGGTGGCATCGCGTTCGCGACCGACGACGGGCCGTTCATCGCTGCCGAACACCCGATCCCAGTTCGCAGATAACACGATGCCACCAACTACACGCCTCCTGTCGTGGCCCTCCGAACGATGCCTCGGCGAGCCGGACAACTCGACGGAGAGCAAGAGCCTCGACACCGGAGCCCCTCCCTAACCCATGGACACTGACACCCTGATGGACGTCATCGTCGTGGGCGGCGGCGTCGCCGGCCTGTCGGCCGCGATGTTCACCGCCCGCCACGGCCTCGACACGCTCGTCCTCGATGCGGGCGATTCGATCCTCCGGCGCAACGCCCACCTCGAGAACTTCCCCGGCTTCCCCGCGGGCGTCAACGCCCGCCAGCTGCTCGACCTGCTCGCGGACCAGGCGGCTGCGGCCGGCTGTGAGCAACAGACGGCGACGGTCACACAGGTTACCCAGCGTGAGTCGGGGTTCGTCGTTGAGACCGAAGCCGGTGACCGCTACCGGACGACCTACGTCGTCGCGGCGACGAAGAACGCGGTCGGCTATCTCGAAGACATCGACGGCGTCGGCATCATCGACCGTGGGAAGGCGTTCGTCGACACTGACGAACGCGGCCGGACCGGCGTCGACGGCCTCTACGCGGCCGGGCGACTCGCCGAGAAACCACATCAGGCGATCGTCTGTGCCGGCCACGGCGCCGAGGTCGGCGTCACCATCCTCGAGGACGACGACCGGCCGTTCTACCACGACTGGGTCACCCCCGAGGGCTACTTCACCGACCGCGGCCGCGATCTCCCGCCCGGCTGTGAGGAGATCGACGAGGCCGAGCGCGCGGCTCGGGAGGCCAACTCGCTCGAGGTCATGACCGACCGCTTTGCGGCGCCCCATCCGGCCGACCAGCCAACACACCCGAGTCTGACCGACGAGTGACAGCCAGCTCATGGGCCCCGCACAACCGCTCTCCGACCTCCGAACGCGGCTCGAGGCGTTAGCGACCGCTACCGGTCGGTTTTCGGTGAGTTGTGCCCGCACCGGCGAGCGCCCGGTCCCGGTCGCCGGCCTCCGGTTCCCCGACCGCGCGACCGCCCGCACGGCCGCCCAGGCCGCCACGGCGTACCGGGCGGCGCTGCGCCGCTATGACCCACAGACGCCACACTACGACCTGATCGTCCGCGAGGCTCCCGGCGCCGTGGGCGACGCGTCGGCGGAGGGGGCGTGTCGAGACGAGCGCCACGCCCGGGCGCCCGCCCCGGGCCCGGCGTCGAGCCCCAATCAAGAGCCGGCCCCTCAGTGTGTCTGTCCCGCCTACTGCACCCGCCTGCTAGACGCCGTCTTTGCGGCGGGTACAGCACGCGGGCACGACGCCGTCCCGGCTAGCCGCATGGATGCAGCGGTCGACCAGGCGCGAGCGGCTGCCACCCCCGTTCGCCACCTCGCGACCACGGCTGCCCAGTTTGACGCCAGCGTCTCACCTGGCGACCACCCGGACCTCCTCGCTGCCGCAGCCGCCCGGCTGGCAGCCTCCCACCCCGACGATGCACCACTGGACGCGACGCTCGCGGCACTCGACGCACACGGACTCGCCGCGCACACCGCGCGCTCACCGTGGTCGGTCGACCTCGATGACGGCGAGCGGGTCGTCGTCGTCCGGCTGTCGGGGTACGCCCTCACGCCGCAGGCCGGGCGGCTGCCGACGCTGCCCATCACGCTGGAACTCGCCCGCCACACCACCGGCCGACTCTCGGCGTCGATTACGGCCGCGCCGGACGAAGACGGCTGGCGACTCACCATTCACCGCAGTGACCCCCCGACGCCTTCGGGCCTGCTCGCTGCACCTATCACGGAGGTGTGGTGACGTGGCCACGTCCCGTCGCGACGAGCCGGCGCCGCCGACCAGCAAACGGGTCGCCAACGGATGAACCGACAACCCCAGTATCTGCTGGCGATCTACATCGCCCAGCATCGGGGAGCGCCACCCATCTCCTCGGGTCAGCTCGCGACGCTGGTGGACCGGTCGCCGGCGACGGTCACGGAGACGTGCCAGCGGCTCGCCGACGCGGGGCTCGTCTCCTACGAGCCGTACGAAGGCGTCACGCTCACGCAAGCAGGCCAGGAGCGGGCCGCCCAGTTGCACGAGACCTACGTCACCGTCTCGTGGTTCTTCCGGAGCGTGCTCGACCTCGACGACTACGAGACGGAGGCGATGGAACTCGCGGGACTGGTCAGCCCGGCGGTTGCACAGCGCCTTGCGGCCACGCTCCCCACCGACGACACCGGCCCCGCGTCCGACGCGTCGACGTCGGCCGACGCCTCCGACGAGTGAGTGACTGTCCTCGCGCACGGCTGGGCGGGATGCCCGCGTGGCTCCTTCTTGCCGACGCCAACCGCTCGCCCGTCGCTGGCCGGTGGTTTAGGCGACACGAAAAACTACCAGTGCTCGGGTAGGTATATCTATACAACAATAAAAACGGCTCTGAGAAGGCTCAGAACACGCGCTTTTAGGCTTCCCTAAACACACCAGATTTATGATAGTATGGTGTGTAGGTAGAGATGACCATGAGCGCAGAAGGCCTCGAACGGCAGGCGCGCAGCTACCTGAGCAACGAAGTTCCGCAGATCCAACAGCACGGCGGCAACTTCGAGATCCGCGACGTGGACGAGACAGCAGGGACGGCGACCGTCGCTATCGGCGGGGCCTGTTCCGGCTGTGGCATCGCCCCGATGACAATGAAGGCGATCGAGCGGCGTCTCCCCGAGAGCGTCGACGGCCTCGAGAACGTCGAGGTCGTCCGGGCGGGTGGGCCGCGTGCAGCGGTGATGCCCTCGAAGACCGACGAGATGGAGAAGATGGACGAGTACGAAGACTACAGTCCGCCGTTCTAACGACCCGTTTCGGCGGCCGCGTGCCGTTCGCCGTCGGGTGCCGCACTGTCCGTACTGACTGCGACTGTCGATCGCTTCGAGCGAATCGATGACGTGGCTGTCGTCGATTCGCACACGTACTGAACGGCCACGACCCGGGGGTTGACTGAATGCTGCTTGGACTCACTCGCCCAGTCGGCACGACCGAAAGCGGTATGTCACCGTCTCCACAAGAGCCGCTGTGAGTTACGATACCGTCGTGTTCGACAACGACGGTGTCCTCGTCGGCCGCACGCAGTTCACCGTCCTTGAGGCGGCAATGGCCGAGACGTTCGAGCAGTTCGGCGTGACCGACGCGGACCCCGACCATGTAGAGCAGTTGACCATCGGCGCGACCCCCACCAGTGTCATCCAGGTCTGTCGCGAGTACGGGCTCGACCCCGACCGGTTCTGGCGCGAGCGCGACCGCGTGCTCTCGGCGGCCCAACAGACCGAGGCCCGCGAGGGGCGCAAGACCCCGTACAACGACCTCGAGACGCTCGCGGAGTTGGACACCAACCTGGGAGTCGTCAGCTCGAATCAGCAGGCGACCGTCGACTTCGTGCTCGAGTACTTCGGGCTCGAAGAGCTGTTCGACACCGCTTATGGCCGGTCACCGACGCTGGAGAGCCTTTCGTGTCGCAAACCTAACCCCCACTACATCGAGCGGGCGCTGGCGGATCTCGATGCCGACTCGGCGCTGTTCGTCGGCGACAACGAATCCGACGTCCGGGCCGCCGAGAACGCCGGCATCGACTCGGCGTTCATCCGTCGGCCCCACCGTGACGAGTGGGACCTCAACGTCTGGCCGACCTGGGATATCGACGGCCTCGACGACCTCCACGACATCTGCGCGTAGCACGCCCCGGTCAGCCGTCCTGCCGGCGCTGTTCGTGGCGTCGATACCGG
>CAYZJQ010000169.1:0-4174 GCA_964478805.1 uncultured Halobacteriales archaeon
CCTTCGGGCCGGAGTCAGACGGGGAGTCCACTGGCAAGCCTCCGACGTCAGTCGGCGGTAACTGACAGTGTCGTGATTAGCCAGCGCGGCCGCGCATGCGTCACCCCTCGGGGCGGTCCATCCCGTACACTTCGGTGTCGGGATTGAAATCGCGCCACCCGGACCAGAACAGTGCCGGCACGGGGTTCGCGACGGCGAGTTGCGTCGCCTCGAAATTCCCCGCGATCGCACGGCCGGTGGCGCGGTTCCACCGCGAGTTCGCGGCGCGGAGGTGTCGAGGGCCGTCGGCGCGGAACGACCGCGCGAGCCCGTCGACACGCCGGTCGTACGCGACCAGCCCGCCGTTCGGCGTGTGGGTGACCACGACCGGCAAGTCGCCGACACGATCCTCAACGACGCCCTCAGCGCGGACGACCGGGAATGGGTATGCCCGGGCGACGCCGTCGCTCCTGACGCCGACGACGAGCGTCCGGCTCGTCAGCTCTCCCTCGCCGTCGTAACCGAGCAGCTGTGACTCCTCCTCGTAGTTGTACTTGGAGTCGAAGTACGGTGCCGTCGCGTCGCGACCCCGGACCGTGTTCGAGTGAGGTGGCGGCAGGAGGACGTCAGTATCCGGGTGCGCCTCGCGCCAGGCCCCCCACGACGTGAGCGAGGCCGGCACGAGCGAGAGCCGTTCGCCTGTCAACTCGCCGTTGATCGCCGTGGCGAGCAGCTGGCTCCACAGCGAACGCGTCGCCTCGTCGTAGAGGACCAGGTCACCGCGCCACAGTTTCCCAGAGACACCAAACGTCGTCTCCGTGCCTCTGGCGCGGCGTTCGGCGACGACGGCCGAGCCACAGAGCGGACAGTACGTCACCAACAGCGGCCCGCCGAACGTGTCGTTCACCACCTCATGCCAGTCAAGGACCGCCAGCGGATACGCACGCGCCCGGCCGTTGCGTTCGACGCCGATGACCGCGGTTTTCTCGATCAGTCCCGGGAGTTCGGCGTCCTCGGGGATGTCGAGCCCGCTCCAGTCGGCGGCGAACGTGGGCTCGGTGATAGCGGCGATGCGGTCCTCAGGGATAGCATAGTACATGTCGCCGACCGGGACCGGGAGATCGACGCCGGCTGCGCTCGCTGGAGTGTCATCCGTCGTGGACTCGGCGACACCCTGATACCCAGCGGCACAGCCCGCGAGCCCGGCCGCGACCCCGGTACCAGCGAGTCCAAGCAGACGGCGTCGATTCATACGTGACCAACGGCGGGTTCGGGCAAAAGCCTACGGCGGACCGGTGCGGGCGACGCAGTTGGGCTCCGGCCGAGCGTTCGTGGACCCGATCAACGCCACCAACTCTGTTTGACGTCGATGCCGATAGCTCACCTCCAGACCACGACCCGATACAGCGGCACCGAGACCTACGATCGTTGTTGAGCGTCCGCAGGGTGATCGGTGTCGGACTCGCTTGCATCGCTGGCAGCCGCCTCCGGCTCGAAGTTCCGGGGGACGACCGTGAGGTGAGCGATGCCGAGCGTCGGGCGGTCGCGTGCTGCCATGTGCGAAGGTGGTGTTCCCATCCGTATGAACCCATCCATAATCGTGATATATCGGCTCCCGCAGCGGGATAACCTGGGGGCATTTTTATTACCACCTGGCCGTGCCAGTCGGTTCTGAATAACCCTCGGGTATGACAACGGACGGAGCAGGCGCGGAACCACCGACCGTAGCCGCGTGCCAGTGCCGGGCCCGCGCAGTCCACCTCAGATACCGAACCGCACGGCTCTTGCCCGTGTCGCCCCGAGCTATAATATGCACGAGCGCCGGGTGCGGATGCTCCAGTTCGTCGCGCTGCAGCTGGTCGGCGCGGTCGCGGTCATTCACCTCGCGGTCGGCACCGAACAGCTCGCAAGCGTCGCGGCGAGCGGACTGCTCGAGGAGTACCTCGGCGGCCGAGCCCTCGAGCGGCCCCGAGCGCCGGTGTTCGTCCTCTCAGGGGTCGTCATCCTCGCCGGCCTGGTCGCGGCGGGGCGCGGGTGGCTCGACCGGCGTACTGCGTACCAGCTCGGGATCGCCGCTATGGCCGTCTACCTCGGCGGCTGGGTCGCCTGGCACACCGTCCTCGACCACGGGTTCGCGTTGTCTGGCGGTGCCGCAACCGCGACAGAGCACAGCCACGGCGGCCTGTTCGCGACGCTGTACTCCCATTACGTTGAGCCGCTGCTTGCGGCAGTCGGCGCGGCGACCAGCGCCGGCGGCTCCGCACGGACGCTGTTGGGGATCGTCGCCGTCACGCTGGAACTCGCCGCGCTCACCGTGCTCGTCGTCCTTCTGCGGGTCGACCCCGCGGCCCGCGAGGGCGGCCTCGACCTCCGACTCGGCTTTGACGCCCTCGACCGTGAGTCGTAGTTCACTCGGCCGGCGCGATCCCGCCGTCGTTGCGGGTCACGAGATAGCAAACGAACGAGGAGAGCCAGTGGGCGCCGGCGTAGTCGTCGACGAACGCTCCAGCGACGCCTCGCTCGGCATGGTCGCCGGCGCGTCGCTCGAACGCTGCGGCCCACGGGTGGTTATCGAGCGCGTCCGCGACGCCGGCGAGACACCACGCCCGCGAGCAGTTCAGCCCAGCGAGGTGGAGCGCGGCGCCAGGGTCCTCGTCCTCTGGAACCGTGACGGGGTCGAGGTGTGCGTCGAGCGCGGCTGGTGCGTCGGGGAGAAACTCCGCGAGCCAGGCCGCGAACGGCTCGCCGTCGAGCACGCGCCGCATGCGGTTGGCCTCCGCGAGCGCCGGTGACAGGAAGTCCCACCCCGGCGGCTCGTACGCCAGCGGGGCGTCAGTGTCGTCGCGGTAGAAGCGCCGTGCCGTCGTCACGGCTGCCTCGCGCAGGTCGTCGGCGTTCGTGACCGCCGCGTAGTCGAGGACACAGGCCAGCGCGAACGCGGAGTTACCGTGCGTCCCAACGCGGAACGGCCGCGCGTCGGACAGGAAGCGCGACTCTACCCGGTCGACCACGAGGTCGGTGAGCGGTCCCAACGTGTGACGCCATTCGTCGGCACGGGGATGGTCCCACAGCGCGAGTTCGGCGTCGAACCGGAGCAGCCATCCCCAGCCGTACGGCTTCTCGAATGTCTTGTTGGTCTCGAGATACTCGACTTCCTCGGCGACGCGCGCGTCGGTGAGCCGCTCGTCGAAGCCCGCAACGACGGCCTCACGGTCCGGGTGGTCAAACAAGCGACAGAGCCGCGCCAGACACCAGTGGCTGTGGACCGCTGAGTGCCAGTCGTAGCAGCCGTAGAAGACGGGGTGGTCCTCGCGTGGGTGGTGAGTCTCCTCCGGTCCCTCCACTGAGCGGACATGGTGGGGGTACTCGGTGTCGACACTCTCGAGTGGATGGGCGGCCAGCCGACTCGCGGCGTCGGCGTCGAGGCGGTCGGCGTGGCCAGCGAGTAGGGTCTCGCGGGGCGCGGATTCGAGGTCCATGCGCCCACCCGTGGGCGGGGTGGCTTGTGCCTACCGGCGGCGTGTGGGGCGATCCCGTGCGGGCGGTCAGCCCCCGAGTTCGGCGCGGAGCCGCTCGTTGACCGTCCCGGGGTCGGCGGAGCCGCCCGTCTTCTGCATCACCTGGCCGACGAGGAAGTTGAGCGCGCCGTCCTCGCCGGCTTCGTAGTCGGCGACGGCGTCGGGGTTCTCTTCGGTGGCCGCCTCGACGGCGGCGGCGACGGCGTCGTCGTCGGTCTTGCCCAGCCCCTCCTGCTCGACCACGTCGTCGGGCGCGAGCCCGTCGTCGAGCATCCGTCGGAGGACGACTTCCTCGGCGTTCTTCGTCGTGATCTCGTCGTCGGCGACGAGCTCGACGAGCCGGGTGAACTCGTCGAGCCGGCCGGCCACGTCGGTCACCTGCATGTCGCGGTAATTGAGTTCCCCGAGGAGGTTGTCCGCGACCCACGTCGCCGCGAGGTCGGCGTCGAACTGCTCGGCGACGTCCTCGAAGAAGTCCGCGACCTGCTTCGTCGAGGTGAGCTTCGACGCGGCCTCCGCTGAGAGCCCGTACTGCTCGCGGAAGCGCTGGCGGCGGGCGTCCGGAAGTTCGGGAATGGCGATGCGCTCCTTCCAGTCGGCTACCCGGAGCGGCGGCAGGTCGGCCTCCCGGAAGTAGCGGTAATCTTTCTCCTCTTCTTTCGAGCGCATCGAGACGG
>CAYZJQ010000170.1:0-4160 GCA_964478805.1 uncultured Halobacteriales archaeon
ATGCTAACGCGCATCAGTGGCTCAGGAGCTCAACAGACCCGTTCGTCATTATCCGGAAATTTCCCTCGTCACCCAGCCGCTCGGGCCGCTCGGGAACGAGTTCGACTCCTCTTCCGGCTGAAGGGTCCCGTCGGCCTCGCGGGCGCGAACGACTACCTCGTGTGCCTTCCCGGGGGTCGTATAGGTGTGGGCCCACTGGCGCCACGCGTCGCTCGCGTCGGCGGCGTCACCACCTAACGGCTCGGAGAGCCGTGCCTCCACCCAGCTGTCGCCGCCGTCGGTTGAGACCTCGACCGCCGAGATTCCGCGGGTACCGGCATAGGCGTGGCCCGCAACGGTGATGTCGTCACCATCGCGTTCGGTGGCGTGGAGCTTCGCGACGGTCTTGACCGGCCCAGTCCCGTGCCAGCCGCGTTCCTCCCAGTAGCCGTCAACCTCCTGTTCGAGCACCTCGATCTCCGTGAGCCACTTCACGTTGATTTCTCCCCAGTGGCCCGGGATGAGCGCGCGGACCGGTGCCCCGTGGCTCCGCGGGAGCGGCCGGCCGTTCATCCGGTAGGCGAGCAGCCCATCGCGCAGCGCCGCCAGCGGGAACTCCTCGTAGTACCCGTCTGCTGCGCGGAGCATGACACAGCAGTTGTCTCGCCCGGCGACGCCCGCTCGCTCAAGCAGTGGCTCGGCGTCCACGACCGTCCACAGCGCCGTGTCCATTTTCTTGCCGTTGAGCGACTCACCGACACACCGCAGCGTCGAAAACACCTCGCGTGACTCCATCGCCGTGAGCTCATCATAGTCGATCGTCACCTTCTGGTCGACGGTGCCGGTCACCGACAGTGACCACTCTGCGGGGTCGATGGTCGGGTCGGCCGCCGCGATGTCGACCGTATAGAAGTTGTCGCTGACGAGCGGTTCCAGACCGGTGACATCCAGCGACTTGGCGCGTGCGTCGTCGAGCAGCCCGCGGACGACCGAGTCGTCGATCGGCGCCTCGGCCGAGACCCCCGGCCCGCGGCTGACGCCAACCGGGTAGCCGATACCAACCGCCGCGAGCCCCGTCCCGACTGTCGCGAGGAGGCGGCGCCGGGCCGCACTGTCACCCGTCCCGGTCGCGACCTCAAGCGGCCTCACGACCGCAACAAAGAGTGGCAGCGCCGCAGCCACCCCTGCCCCCAGCGAGGCGACCGGGGCGCCGGTGAGAAGCGTGGCAACGGCGAAGACGCTTGTGCCGCCGACGAGCGGTGCCGCTGCCCGTCTCTCGAGCGCTCGACCGACCCAGATCCCCCCAAGCGCGAGTCCCGCGAACACGCCGGCGACGAGCAATAGCGCCGCGGCGACGTTCAGGAGCTTGCCGAGGTCCCCGAGTACCGTGATGGCGAACGTGATGACGACACCGGGGCTGAGCTTCGCGACGATGCTAGCGAGTGCGGCGCCGACAAACGCCGGCGTGAAGCCGACGACCGCGAACGACCCGGCGACGCCTGCAATCCCCGACGCAGCGGCCGTCACCATCGCGCTGCGGGTAGTGTCCATACCTCTAACTGGGGAGACGCCCAGAAAACCGTTCGCCGAACTCCGTTCAAACTTCGACCAAGATGCAGAGCTTCAAGCCCCCGGCGATCCTATCACGAGTATGTCCGAGCAGCCGGCGTGTCCCCACTGCGAGGCGGCGTTGTTCAAACGCCACTGCAAGTACGTCTGCCCGCAACATGGGGTCGTGATGGACTGTGGGGACACCTTCTGGCTGCGCTGACGCTGAGATGCGGTACCGAGCAGATCGCTTGAGCGCCTGGCCATCGCCTGGAAGGCGAGAATCCTGCCGTTTAAAGCGTTACGATATCGAGCACGGGCAGCCCCGTGGCCGATCGTGGCGTGGCTGCGCGGTTCGGGGCAACATAACCTGATTCCGCTCTGCGGTTGGTTGAATCTGGCCGGCACCCGGCCGGAGCCCACGGTGCCGTTACGCGTGGAGTCCGAACTGCTCGCGCCACAGCATGGGTCAACGAACAGCACTCAGGTGGGGCGCCCATCAGTCCGCACCGCCCGGTAAGCTGCCGGCGCAAGCAGCAGGACGGCCAGCCCCGCGGCGCCGACGACGAGCGCCGCCGGCGCGAGCCCCTCCATAGTCAGTGTTTCTGCGGATGCCCCGACGAGAACGGCGGCGGTGACCCACGGCAACTCGCCGAGCGCGGTTCCCAGCAGGTACGAACGGAGCGGGAGCCCCGCGAGCCCGGCGGCGTACGAGACGCCGTCGGCCGGAAGCGGTGCGAGGCGCGCGGCCGTGACCCCGCGCACAGGACCAGCGGCAGTGAAGTACCGCTCACCGTGGCCACCAAGCCGTCCGAGAGCCCCGCTCGGATCGACTCTTCCTGCGAGCAGGTATGGCGGGACGCAGGTGCCGACGGCCCCGGCCAGCGCGACCGGGATTCCCAACGGACCCAGCGCGAACCCGACGACGACGGACAGCGCGCTGATCGGCCACGCGACGAGAAAGCGCAGGCCGTACGCGCCGACCAGCAGTACGGCGAACTGGAGCGGTCGGTCGGTGAGGCTGGCAACCGACCGGGCGAGGCCGGCGGGCGATAGCACGAGGGCTGCGCCGGCGGCGACGACAACGAGCGTCACGACTCCGGCCAGCTGTCGCCGCGTCGCCCGGTCCATACCGGCGGTTCGCGCGACCGGGAAAACCTCTTGTGGTGGCTGCGCCGCGGGCAACGCTTATCGGTGCCCGCCGGCCAGCGTCGAACGTGACCGACGGGGCCGACTCCGAGCCTGAAGACCCAGTCGAACTGGGCGTCCAGTTGCTTGAACGGATTGAACACGCGGAGCTGTCGCTGCCGGAGATTATCGACCGTATCGAGACAGTCACGACCGACCCGGCGCTCACTCGAGAGATCCTCGATACTGCCGAGATGCGCGGGGTCATTGACCGCGCGGACGGCGTGGTCCGGCCGAACCGCTCGGCGTTCCTGTCGTTCGAGGCCGAAGTGGTGACAAAGGCGGGAGAGTTCACCTGTCGGCGCTGCGGCGCGTCGCTCTCAACGGGGTATTTCATGAAGCTAGACGCCGGCGAACACGGCCCCTTCGGCTCTTCATGTATCCGGAAAGTGACCGGCCGCGAATAGCCGCCCGGGTCAGCGGCCCCGCCGGAGTTCGTCGACGAGCGTCTCGATGGTCGCTTGCTGCTCCGCGAGCAGCTCGTTTTGTCGCTCGACCGCGCGTTCGAGCGCGTCGAGCCGCTCGTCGAGCCGCTCATCACTGCCCGAGTCGATGCGGTCGAGCGGCTCGTCGCCAGAGTCGTTGGCCGCCAGCTCGGCGTCGGCATCCGCTCTGTTAACCAGCGGGTCAATGTCTGTCGCTTCGAACTCCTCTGCGTCCGCGGGTTCGGTGGTGGCTTCGTCGGGCTGGAGTTCGGCGATGGAGTCGACCCCGTGGTAGGCGAGGACCGCGCTCTCGACGGTATGCGCAACGGCACGTGCCCTGTCGGAAGGGATTTTCATGCGCTGGGGACGGCCGTCGACGGTGAGGACGAGCCCGGTCGCAACGTTTCCCTCTTCGGTGTCGAGGTCGGTCACATCGGCAAAGCCGAACGATTCGTAATCGTCGTCCCACAGCGCACTGCCGACGTGTTTCACCAGTCGACGGTCTGTGACGACAAGCGTCAGCTCGGAAAACCGGTAGAGCGTCCGAATGGCCTCGTCGGCATCGAGGGCACCGGTGGTGCGCAACACGCCGCCGAGCAGCGGCTCAAGGACATCGTCGGTCCGATCGCCCGGGACAGTGAACTTTCCGGCGGTGTCGACGTAGGTCAACTCAATCGTGGTCTTCCGGCGGCCCGCCGACACCGCAACGCGTTCCGCGTCGTGCGGGTACGCAGACACGGATTCGTCGGAGAGCAACCCCTCAGCCCGGTAGACAAGCGTCCGTGTGGGGGTGGTAAAGATGGCATCGTCGCCGCCCAGCGCCACCTGCGTCTGCACCGACTCCCCGTCGAGCCGCTCGGTCACGAGCGGTGGTACGTCCATATCCGGCCACACCCCGCCGCGCGGCTTAAATCCGCGGGCCACCTCGCCGACTCCCTCCGGCCGGGATAGACAGGTTCAAGTCCGCGACGTAGCTAGCCGGACTCGGGCCGGGTGGCTTAGCTGGACATAGCGCCGCAC
>CAYZJQ010000171.1:0-4126 GCA_964478805.1 uncultured Halobacteriales archaeon
GTACACCTCGTCCTCGTGCTTGAACAGCGCGATTGCGCGCCCGTCGACTTGGACGACGGTGCTGTCGTCCCCGTCGAACGCCGACAGCGATGCGACGGGGATCAGTTCGGGATTTGATGACATACGTGTCGGCACGTCACACACATACTTGAGCGCTCGCTGAACTCCGATTATGTACGATTCCGGACAGTCTGTCGACGGGGTCACCCATCGGAGTCGGCCGGTGGGGAGCTCCGCTCGATGCCGCTGATGAGGAGTCGAACCCCGTCGACATCCGGATCGAGTGCGACGGTCCAGCCCTGAACCGTCGCCAATGTCCGCACGTTCGCGAGCAACATTCCGGCCTCGGCCGACGGCACGGCGGCATCGTACGCAAGCGCTTCGTCCACCCGGTCGGCCGGGATCGGCGAACAGTCCATGGTCACGACAAGCGTGTCACCGTCCGATTCGACCGCGACCTGCGTTGCCCCTTCGGTTACTGCGAACTCGAACGCGGCTTCGAACAGCTCAGTGAGCCGGGTCTCGTTAGCGCGGACCGTGTTTTCACGGCCGATGCAGAGCGACCCGTTGGAATCGGGGCCGACGACGTCGCCCCAGGCACGCCGTGCGAGCGTGCCGATATCACAAGGAGTCGTCTGGGAGACGGTCTGACCATAGCGTGCAAGCGTCGCGAGGTCCTCGGTGATTCCGCGCATCCGCTCAAGCGTCTCCGTGACGACCTCAAGCGACTCATCGACCGCAGCGGGATCGTCCAGTTGTGTCCGCGCGAGGTCAGTGTAGCCGGTGGCGATCCCGAGCGTGTTGCGGAGTTCGTGATCGATCGCTGCCGCGAAGTCGTCGAGCTGTTGATTCTGCCGCTCGAGTTCGCGTCGCTTCTGCTCGATCTCGCTCACATCGGTCAACACAACGGCGGTCCCGACCCTGGTGTTCCCCACCCTAAGCGGGACCGACTGGCGCACGAAGTACCACTCGTCCTCGTCGACGGTCACCACCCGCTGGTCACGACTCCCGGTCAACTCCGGAACGGTATCGGCGGCGCGTCGACCAACTGCCCCTTCGAGTTTCGGAAACGCCTCGATCGCGGTCCGGTTTGCGCGCTGAATCCGCCCCTCGGTGTCGATGACGACGACCCCTTCCCCGAGGTCATCAACGACGCTGGCGTATCCGTACTGGCCGACGCCGTTGAACTTCTCCTCGGTGAAATACAGCGCCCCTGTCGCGAACAGCGCAACCCCGATCGGTTCGTAATTGAGATTAAGCAGCCCGCCGACGCCTACCGTTGTTAACCCCGCCGGGAGAACGGGCAGTGCCGCAAGGGCAAAGACAGCCCACAAGCTCGCGGTGCTGTATTCCGTCTCGGAGAGGGCATCATAAAGCAACAAAAATCCATAGCCGGCAGCCAAATACGCTCCCGAGGTAACGAGCCAATCGAGCGCCAGGCGGTCGATCATGAGGTGAGAGAACGGAACCGGTGTCAGTGACGCGGCGAAGTACTGCCCGTGGAGCGGGTTCGTGAACTTCAGGCCGACGACGAGAAGATAGATCGCCAGCGTGGCCACCTGGATGGTCGTGGTCCGGTGAAGCGTGCGGCCGGCGTACGCAGAACAGAACGCGAGCCAGGCGATCACGGCGGCGAGCCCGACGGCAAGGCCGAGGATATACAGTCGTAGCTTGACAGGGTAGGTGTCGGCGAGCACCTGGAGTGTCGTGAGACCAGCCCACACGCCCGTGATGGCGAGGAGCCCAGCCAACGCGCGGCGGGTGTCACTCTCCGAGACCACCCGACACCGGGGGATGAGAGCGATACACAGCAGCGCTGCCGCACCGAACAGGGCGACGTATGCTATCCGCAACGACTCCATCGTCTATACCGTCTCGATTCGAGATGTATAATTGTCGTTCTGAATCTCGCGACTGAGTGGTGCCGCACCTGTATTTTGAGGGACACAATGGTAGGCCCCGACAGACCCGTTCCTTTCAAGCCGCTTGACCGATTATGCGGTATCAACCGATGAGCCAGGACTTCTACGACGTGCTCGGGGTCTCCCGAGACGCCTCCGAAGACGAAATCAAAGAGGCGTATCGCGAGAAGGCCCGCGAGTATCACCCCGACGTCTCCGACGACCCGAACGCCGAGGAGAAGTTCAAACAGGCGAAGAAAGCGAAGGAGGTGTTGACCGACGACGAGAAGCGCCGCATGTACGACCAGATGGGCCACGACCGCTTCGAGCAGGCCGAAAAGCGCGGCGCAACCGGCGGCGCCGGTGGTGCCGGCGGTATGGGCGGCCAGGGCAACCCGTTCGGCGATATGGGCGGGATGAACGACATTTTCGAGCAGTTCTTTGGCGGCGGCGGTGGTGGCGGTGGCGGGCGCAACGGTCCCCGCCAAGGTCGCGATCTCAAGACCCGGATGACCGTCTCGCTTGAGGCGGCTTACGAGGGAATCACCCGTGAGTTCACCGTCACTCGCCCCGAATCCTGTCCCGAGTGCGGCGGCTCCGGCCACCCTGACAGCGCCGACGCCGAGACCTGTCCCGACTGTAGCGGTCGCGGCCAGACTACTCGCGTTCAGCAGACGCCGCTGGGGCGCGTCCAACAGACCCAGACCTGCCGGCGCTGCGAGGGTGAGGGCACACTTTACTCAGAGACCTGTACGCGGTGTGCTGGCGACGGCATCGTCCAGCAGGAGGCCACACTCCAGGTCGACGTTCCCGCCGGCATCCGTGACGGCCAAAGCCTCCGCATGGAAGGCGAGGGAGCCCCTGGTGAGAACAACGGACCGAAGGGTGACCTCCTCATCGAGGTCGCAATCGAGTCACACCCGGACTTCGAGCGCGACGGCGACGATCTCCACTACGACGCGGTGGTTTCGTTCCCGCAGGCGGTGTTCGGCGACACGGTTGAGATTCCGACGCTCGACGGTACGGTCGAAATGAGTCTGGACGCCGGGACCCAATCGGGCGAGCGGTTCCGGCTCAAGGGGAAGGGGATGCCCCACCTCCGTGGGCGTGGTCACGGCGACCTCTACGTCACTGTCCAAGTCGTCACGCCGACCGACCTGAACAGAGAACAGCGTGAGGCGCTTGAGGCGTTTGCCGAGGCCGGCGGAGAAGAAGTCGAAGTCGAGGAAGGCTTCTTCGAGAAGATCAAAAACTCGTTCTAAGGGCACGTTTCGAGGGCTGCGGACCTCCTGTCTCCCCCCGGTGACGACGCGGGGGACCATCCGGCGGAACCGTCGGCTCCGGGCGTTCTTCCGGCGGCTCGCAGTGGCCGTTTGTTGCTGGAGAGGCCTCTTCGCTTTGATCCGTGCACCCTGGGGACATCGAAGCCACCACGAACGAGGTCGACTACTCTCTCGACTGCCCGCTCGCGGACAGCGACCCCCGCGTTTTTCGCCCCGCCTGTCGAAGGGTGACCATGTCAACCTCGGAGTTCTCGACGCTCGCGGACGTGCTCGCGCGGGATCGTCGCTCGCCCGACCCGGCGCTCGTCCACGCGCCCTTGGGTCGCGAGTACGACTACCGCCGCCTGCTGACGACCGCGTGGAAGGCCGGTCTGTTCCTCCGCAACGAAGGGGTTCGTGAGGGACGCGAGGTTGCCGTCGTCGGCGCACCCGCGCCCGAGGCGACACTCTCGGCGCTCGGGGCCGGGCTGCTCGGGGCGATCGTCACGTTCGATCCCGATGCGATCAAGGAGGGAACGAAGGCACTCGTCGCGCCCACCTCGCAACTCGACGAGTTCGCTACGGGACCGGAGACGCGTCGGGTCGGCTACGGTGCCGAGCCGACGGATCCGGCCGTCGCCTACTGGGAACGCGACGTGTGGAGCGAGAACCCGACACTCCCGCCCGACCGGCCGGGCCCGGAGGCTCCGCTGCTCCATCATGATGGCCGCGTGTTCACTCACAGCGACCTCGTTGATGCCGCAGTCGACGTGAGCAAGCGGGCCGATCTCGCGCCGGGCGACCGGGTGGTACTTCGCGCGGCGCCGAGTGCCCCAGCCGGCTTCGCCGCTGCCACGCTGGCGCCACTCCTCGCTGGTGCCGTCGCTGTGGTCCCCAACGACGAGACTGTCGGGGACGTCGCGGTCGGCGAGGGGCCAGAACCGCGGGTCGTCGACCCCGCGT
>CAYZJQ010000172.1:0-3932 GCA_964478805.1 uncultured Halobacteriales archaeon
ATGGGCGGCGGCATGGGCGGCATGGGCGGCATGGGCGGCATGGGCGGCGCGATGTAAACGCCCCTACAGGCCACACCACCTCCCTGCCGACTCCGCGCACCGCCGTTCAACTGACGCGCTTCTTTCGACCTCACTGGTACAGCGGCTGCGCTGCCCTTAGATCTCCTCGACCGCGTCAAGCCGCTCGACGAGCACCCGCGTCACCCGGTTTTCCTCGACCGCCCGCACGGTCAGCCGTGCACCAGACACCTCGACCGACTCGCCTACCTCCGGGACATCGCCGAACTCATGTGAAAGCAGCGCCGCAACCGACCCGCCTTCCACGCGCGGGAGATTAGTCCCGAGTAGGTCGTCTACAGCGCCGACTGGGGCAATCCCACGTGCGCTCACCCGACCGGGCCCGACCCGCGACACCGTCCGCGGTTCGCCAACGTCAAACACCTCTCCAACGAGTTCCTCGATGATATCCTCGACAGTGACGAGCCCCTCGAGCGCACCGAACTCGTCGAAGACGATCGCGAGTTCAACCTGCCGGTCCTGGAGTTCGGCGAGCAGGTCGTCGGCGTCCCGGCCTTCGTAGGCGTGGACAACCGGGAGGAGAAACTCCGTGACCGGCGTCATAGGGTCGGCGTCGACGAGGTCACGGAGGTCGACATAGCCAAGTATGTACTCGTCGTCCCGGCGAATGGGCAGGCGATTTACCCGCTCGGCAGCACACCGGGCGGTCGCCGCTTCGACTGTCGCGTTTTCGCCGATGGTAACGATGTCAGCCCGTGGCACCATCACCTCTTGGACAGTCACGCCGTCGAACCGGAACACCCGGTCAATGAACGCCCGCTCATCGGCGTCAACGACACCGGCCTCCTCGGCGGCGCCGACGAGCGCCGCAAGCTCCTCACGAGTCACGTACGGCCGCTCAATGTCGCGCGCGCCGCCGACCAGCCGTCGAAGCCCCTCGTTGGCGGTGTCGAACGCGACTACGACCGGCTTGAGCGCGGTCCCCACCAGCGCAATGGGGTGGGCGACCCGCCGGGCCACTCCGTCGGGGTTGCCGACCGCGTAGCTCTTCGGAACGATCTCGCCGAACAGCAGGACGAGGACGCTCACCACAAGCGTCGCTGCGAGCGTCGCCACCCCGGGGTCGAAGCGCGCCACGAAGACCGCGGTGGTGATCGACGCGACCGCGATGTTGACCACGTTATTCCCAACGAGAATGGTAATAAGCAGCCGGTGAGGATCCTCTCGCAGCCGCGCGAGCCTCTCCGCGCCGGGATCGCCTCGTTCCGTCATCGCGGCGACGCGGTGTGTCTCAAGCGAGAAAATCGCCGTCTCGCTGCTAGAAAAAAACGCGCTCGCCGCCAGTAACACAGCGACGGCGACAACGGCGACGGGTTCGGATACCATACCCCTCGATTGCTGGCCGGGATGAAGGGGTTGTGGGATGCGGGGTCAACAACGGGGCGCCACTGCGGAGGGGCCCGGAAGACTCAGTCGTCGGCCGCCAACGGCTCCTCCCGGTCGGCCTCCTGCTCTGCAGCCTCGACGGCGGCCTCTTCTTCTTCTTTCTTCGCTTTGATTTTCTTCATACGGAAAATCTCCTCGCGCTCCTGTTCCTCCAGCTTCTGCTCGATGTACTCTTGGGCGTCGTACAGATCCGGGAGCAGCTTGAACTCCAAGGCGTTGACACGGCGCTTCGTCTTCTCGATCTCCTCGAGCATCTTCTTCATCGCCGTCTCGACCTCGGCGGCGAGAATAATCGTCTCGAGTAACTCCTCGTAGGCGTCGGCGGCTTCATCGATGCGGGCAGAGGTACCCATCACACCGTAGCCGCGCTCGTCGAGGTCTTTCTTCACCTTTGAGGACTCGATCTGTGGAACGACAACGCCCATAATATTCTTTGATTCGGAGGTGATTTCCGGGTGCTCTTTCAGCGCTGAGGCCGCCCCCCGAACCGCCACGTCGCCCTCCATTGCGCGGGCCATGTTGATCGCGCGCTGTGCGCGCTGGTACTGCTGATCGGTGTTCTCGCGGACCTCCTTCGCCTGGTCGAGGATGTCCATGAACTCCATGATAAGGCCGTCCCGCTTCTTTTCGAGCGTGTCGTGGCCCCGCTCGGAGAGCTCGATGCGATCTTCGATCGCCATGAGGTTCTTTCGGGTGGGCTTGACGTCCTTGGCCATCTTGCCGGTAGGTAGCGGGGCGAGGGCATTAGTCGTTTCCTTCGTGCGAACGAGCAACGCTCACCGCTTGAACGTGACCGCGAGACCGAGCCCCACCACACCACCGACAACTAGGGCGGCGAGGAACACCGCGAGCCAGCCAGCCGGAGAGAGCGTCAGCAACTCCACGAATTGGGCGAGACCGGGCGGCGACGGGAGTTCGCCCGTCCCACCACGAGTGCCCAGCCGGAGCACCGTCGTGATTCCGACGACCCGCACCAGCAGGTCGACGCCAACAACGGCGACCGAGGCTACTGCCGCTTGTGTGAGGACGCGGCGGAGCCGGGCGACATCCTGCTCCGTGACGGCGTTCGTCTCTGCCGCTACGGCCGACGCCGCGGGGAGCGTCGCCTCTCCCAACAGGAGCGACCACAGCAGTCGGACGCCGGCCGATGTGTGGGTTCGGTCAGCCAGCGAGACGAGCAGCGGCGCGCCAACGGTCTCGAGGTCGAGCGTCGCCCCGTCGTCGGTGGACTCCGGTACGCCCAACTCTCCCCTCTCGAACGCCGATGCCGCGAGCCAGATGGCGAGCCCGAGCGCGGCGAAGCCGAACGCGAGCATTCCCCACAGATCAAGTATCACTCCTGAGAGGCCCCCGGGCGAGAAGTCGTACGCGAGGAGTGCGACGACGAGCCCGGCGACAACGAGCCGCTTCGACCGACGGACCACTCCGTCGAGGTGGCCGTCGCGTTCGAGCGTCGCAAAGAACGCTTGGGCTCGAGTATACTCGGCGCTAGTGCCGAACGCGGAGCTCGCCCCCGACCCGGCGGATTGAGAGCCGTCCGACCGTCTCGAACGGTTTGTCGTGTCATCGATCCCGTCGCTCACAGTCGTGGTTACTGTGGGTCACGGTATCAAGCTCACGTCGAGCGAGGCGAGTGACCGCACAGGACATCGGTCGGCGACAGCCGGCGGAACGCGCTCCCACCGAGCGTGACAGGGCTCGAAGAAGTGAACGGAACAGTGCGTGTCAGTCCGCGGCGACTTCCTCGGCGACGTCCTCCTTGTAGTAGTCTTCGATGAGCTCCTCGTCGATGCGGTTCAGCTCCGCCTTCGGGAACATCGAAAGCAGCTCCCAACCGAGATCGAGCGTCTCCTCGATGTCGCGGTTGCGATCGAACCCCTGGTCGATGAACTCCTCCTCGAAACGGTCGGCGAAGTCGAGGAAGCGGTTGTCCCGCTCCGAAAGGGCCTCGCGACCGACGATGTTCACGAGATCGCGCAGGTCCTCACCCTCCGCGTACGCGGCGTACAGCTGGTCGGACACATCACCGTGGTCGGCGCGGGTAAGCCCCTCGCCGATCCCGTCGTCCATGAGCCGTGACAGACTCGGCAGGACGTTCACCGGCGGCTGGATGCCCTGACTGTGGAGGTCGCGCTCGACGTAGATCTGTCCTTCCGTGATGTACCCCGTCAGGTCGGGAATCGGGTGGGTATCGTCGTCGCCCGGCATCGTGAGGATCGGAATCTGGGTAACCGACCCGTCCCGCCCCTCAATGCGGCCGGCACGCTCGTACAGCTGAGCAAGGTCGGTGTACATGTAGCCGGGGTAACCACGGCGACCTGGTACCTCTTCACGGGCGGCACCGATCTCGCGCAGTGCTTCACAGTAGTTCGTCATGTCCGTGAGAATGACGAGGACGTGGTAGTCCTTCTCGAAGGCAAGATACTCCGCGGTCGTCAGCGCGAGTCGCGGCGTGATGGTCCGCTCGA
>CAYZJQ010000173.1:0-3925 GCA_964478805.1 uncultured Halobacteriales archaeon
TAAACTGCTCACTCCTCGGTTGGGTGGGTCCGCTCGCGCGTCCACGCCTCACTGCGGTATTTCTCCGTGGCGCGGCGCTCGGCGAAGGCGACCTCATCGTCGGTCCACGTCCCCTCGTCGGCGTCGGCCCACTCAGCCAGCGCCGTCTCGAGCGCGTCGACCACGACGCGGCGCGTGAGATCGGGGTTCTGCTCCTTGAGGCTCGTCACTCGCGCGGAGAAGTCGGCCGGAGCGACCTCGTCCGTGGCGAAGCAGTCGAGATGGCGCTCCGGCTCGGCTCGGAAAGTGATGGAACCGTGCTGGATGACGGCGTCCTGTCGGCGGTACTGGGCGTTGCCCGAGAGCTTGCGGCCATCCCCGGCGACGATGTCGTGAGCTGGGTGGAGCGCCCGGAGGTAGCAGGCCGGCTCGTGGACGGCGTCGTGTTCGGCGGCGACAAAGCGGGCGTCGACGTCCAGCGCGTCGAAGGCATCGAACAGTGGCTCGCAGAACAGTTGGTAGCTCTCAAGCAGGTCGCCGGGCACCTCGTCGGCCGGCGCGACGACGGAGTAGGAGATGTCGCCGTATGTGTCGTGGTAGATGCCGCCGCCGCCGGTGTTGCGGCGGATGACATCGACGCCAGCGCGCTCGCAGGCAGCCCAGTCGACGCTGTCGGGCGACTGTCGGTAGCCGAGCGAGAGCGTGCTCGGCCGCCACCGGTAGAGACGGACAGTGCGGGGACCGCCAGCGGCGGTGGTCTGGGCGGCGACCTCGTCGTACGCCATCGCCACGGCCCCCGAGAGTGACTGCTCGCGAATCAGCCGCCAGTCGCCGGCGAGCGGATCAGGCATCGCCCGCGTCGGGCCGCACGGGTTCAAACACGTCGGCGTGGAGCCGGCTGGCGACCTCGTCCATCAGCGTCCGGAGATTGACCGCATCTTCGCGGTTGTACGAGACAAGCGTCTCGAGGGCGCCGTCGCGCCCGCGCTCGTGTTCGCGCCACAACCGGACGGCGTCGCGTCCAGAGATGTCCGGGCGGTCGCGCTCGATGCCGACCTGGGGTTCAATGGCTTTCAGTCCGCCCGACAGTCCGACCCGCTTCGCGGCGTACATCGAGTCGAGGTGCGGGGCGTCGATATCGAGGGCGAACGACTGCTCGAGGAACGGGACGTCGAAGGAGGCGCCGTTGAACGTGACGAGCAGCGGAGCATCGAGATGTCGAGCGAGGGCCTCGCGCGTGAGGTCGTCCCCACGGACCAGGGTGGTGGTGTCCCCGCCGCGGTGGACCGAGACGGTCGTCACCTCGTGGTGGTCAGCCGAGAGCCCGGTCGTCTCGATATCGAAGAACGCCGCGTCGTCACGAAAGTTCTCGTAGCAGCGCCACAACTCGCTCGACGGGAACCGCTCGCCGAAGAAGCGAGCGTCGCCGGCCGCGAGATGGTCGCGCGCCTCATCGATGTATCTGCCCACCCGCTCGCCGGTCGTCTCGCCCACGTACGAGGGGTCGAACGCGTCCCAGTGGGTGACCCCCCGACGCCACAGGTCGCGCTCGGTCTTCTCCCCGACACCGGGAACGGGGATGAAACTGTTCTCGATGCGCATACCGACTTCTGCCCTCGCGGTGGCTAAAACCCCTCGCTCCCGGGGACGGGACCGACGCGCCGACGGACGCCGGATGCGGGCCGGAGCGCGAAGCGTCGATTTCGTATCGCAACATGAACTGTATCGAAGTACCTGCGACAGACGGCACTCAGTCGGCGGAACTGCCGGGAGCCGGGGCGAGAGCGCCTCAGCCGGCGAGCACGTCGCCGCGGGGCTCGTACTCCATCTCACGGACGACGCGCTCAGCCACCTCGCGGCCGAACTCCCGTTCGACGAGGTGGACGGCGAGGTCGAGCCCAGAGGTGACGCCGCCCGCCGACAGGAGATCGCCGGCGTCGACGACGCGGGCGTCCTGCACGTCGGCCCCGGCGTCGTCGAGGTCGTCGAGCGCGGAGGCGTGCGTCACCGCGGGGACGCCCTCGAACAGACCGGCCTTCGCGACGAGCATCCCTCCGGTGCAGACCGTCGCGAGCGTCACCCCAGTCTCGTACAGCTCCGCGAGTCGGGTCGGAAGCCGCCCGTCGTCGTACTCGGCGCGTGCCCCTGGCCCGGGGTCGGACCAGCCGCCACCGGGGACGACGACGAGGTCCGGGTCACCGTCGCCGAGCCGACCCTCCGCGCCGACTCGGAGGCCGTGGCTCGCGGTCACGTCCGCGCGGCCGTCCCGGGTCACCATCCGGACCGACCCCTTGCCGTCGGCGTACCGGAGGCCATTCGCCAGGACCTCGTACGGACCGACGGCGTCCAGCTCGTCGAACCCCTCGTAGATCACGATCTCGACGTTCACGGGCGCCGTTCGCGGGGTCGGGGGTTGAGCCTTCGGGTCAGCCGATGGACCGGATGCCGCGATGCCAAACGGATCAGGTTACGCCGTCGGAGGACGGCTCGTACGCCTCGTACGCGCCCGTCTCGTGGAGGTCACGGAGCGTCTCGGCGACGTTGAGGACGTCCTCGAACCGGGTGTACAGCGGCGCGGGCGCGACGCGAATGACGTTCGGCGGCCGGAAGTCGACGATCACCTCGCGGTCCTTCAGCGCCGCGGCGAGCCGCTCTGCGTTCTCGTGCTCAACGGCGACATGGCCGCCTCTGCGTGCGGGGTCGCGCGGCGTCCCGACCGAGAACGCGTCGGGCAGGTCGTCGACGAGGGCGATCAGGTACGCCGTCAGCGCGACGGACTTCTCGCGGACAGCGTCGATGCCGGCCTCGCGGACGACATCGAGCGCGCCGTCGAGCGGCGCTGCGGCGAGGACGGGGACGGTCCCGATCTGGAAGGCACCGGCGTGCTCGGCGGGAGTGAACGTGTGATGCATCTCGAACTGCGTCGACTTCTCGTGACCCCACCAGCCGGCCAGTGCCGGTGTGAGGCCGAAGTTATCCTCGTGGCAGTAGAGTCCGGCGACGGCACCGGGGCCAGCGTTGAGGTACTTGTAGTGGCACCAGACGGCGAAGTCGACGCCGGCATCGTGGAGCTCGTGGGGGACGACGCCGACGGAGTGAGCGAGGTCGAACCCGGCGTACGCGCCGTGCTCGTGAGCGAGTTGGGTAAGTGCAGCCACGTCGAACAGTTGGCCTGACCGGTACAGCACCGCGGGCATGAACACCACGTCGACGGGCTCTTCCGCGAGCGCGCGCTCAACATCCGCTTTTTCGATGGTTCGCCCGTCCCGGGACTCGACGACGGTGAGGTGATCATCGGGGTCGAGGCCGCGCTGGCGGAGCTGTGCGCGGATGGCGTAGTGATCGGTAGGGAAGTCGAGGTCGTTGACGAGGACGGTCCCGGGGTCGTTGGCAGTCGCCGCACCACCTGTCGTCCCGTCGCCGGCCCCGTTCGCCGCGTCGTAGAACGTTGCGACGAGCGTATGCACATTCACCGTCGTCGACCCGCAGACGGCGACTTCCTCGTTGCGCGCGCCGACGAGCGGGGCGAGCTTGGTCCCGAGTCGCTCGCCGTAGTGGAACCAGTCGGGGGCCGCCTCGGTCCACCCCTCGACGGCGTGCTCGCGCCACTCCTCGACGACCCGGTCGAGCGCTGCATCCGCGTCCGTCGAGATCGGTCCGAGCGAGTTGCCGTCCATGTACGTCCCGGGGACGTCGAACCGGTCCCTGAAGTCGGCGAGCGGGTCGGTCTCGTCGGCCGCACGAGCGCGCTCGCGACAGACTTCGGGCGATTCGGCGACGCGTGGCGAGTCCATACGCCTGGCACGGACGGGGAGCACAGGGGTCTTTCGACTCGGCCGGTAAACCGTATGTCGCGATAGAAAATAGGGATCAGTCGCCGACGCCGAGCGGATTGGCCGCGAGCGGGCCGCGTCCTACCGCTGGGAGCCGCGGAGGATGAGCGGGC
>CAYZJQ010000174.1:0-3892 GCA_964478805.1 uncultured Halobacteriales archaeon
GTGTTCGAGCCGGGCTACACGACGGCCGACGACGGCACCGGGTTCGGGCTGTCGATCGTCAAGCGGATCGCCGACGCCCATGGGGGGGACATCACCATCACCGAAAGCGACGCCGGCGGGGCGCGGTTCGAGTTCCGGACTGGGGTGTCGACCCAGCGGTTGGTCGCCGTCGGGGCCCCCGACCGCTGACCACGCCGGGCGGACGACCACAGCAAGGCCGGCGGCAGCCTCACGAGCGGCCGTCCACGCGTCAGGGGTGGGTGGTCCTCACTCGTCCGATTCGTCACTGCCAGCAGCGTCGTGGTCGGCCTCGAGAAAGCCGTGATACGGGCAGACATACTCGTCGCGGACGAGTTGTTCATCGACGATATCCAGCCCTAACGAATCGAGTTCGCCGGCGATCCGGTTGAGGTCGTCGTGAGTGCGGCCGATGGCGTTGACGTAGACGTTCCGCTTACCGGTCATAATCTCGCGGACGGCCGTGACGCCGTGGATCTCGCGGGCGCGGTTCGCGATGGTATCGCGCTCGGGGACGGGGGCGCTGCAGATGATTTTGGTGTAGAGTGGATAGCCGGCCAGCTCGTAGTCGATATCGACGTTGTAGCCACGGATAATTCCCGTCTCTTCGAGGTGGTTCAGCCGCGTCCGGACGGTGCTGGCCGAGAGGTCGAGCTGCTCGGCGATGTCGTTCGAGGAGGTGCGCCGGGCGTCCTGCTGGAGATAATAGAGGATCGCCTTATCGGTCGCGTCCAATGTGCCGTTGTTCATGCCGGCTGCCTTTGCGGCCCCGTGGCTTAGGCCTCCCGCTCCGGAGGTGGTCACGCGCCCGCCCATGGCCGCTCGCGGCGCGCCGGCCGGCCAGCCGCACGGTACTGACGGGTAGTGCTCTATAACGGACAATATTTGACGATTCGTCAACTGAATCGGATGGTTTATGCGATTCCGTCATCTACATGGAGGTATCCCGTTGCGGCGTGGCGGACGCCACGCACCCGGACCCAGACCCTATCCCATGCAGCCAGACACAGACGCTACGGCCGACGCCGCCGCCCCTACGTATGTCGTGCTCGGCGGCGGCCACGTCGGCGCCGCGATCGCCCGGCGGCTTCACGCGGCCGGCCGGCCCGTGATGATCATCGATGAGACGTACGACCCCGGCGAGATCCCCGGAATTCGCGGGGCGCCGACGAGCCTTGCGACCCTTCGCGCGGCCGAGATTCCCCCCGGCGCGGTTGTGATCGCGGCCACGGGGCGTGACCGGCAGAACCTGCTGGTCGCCCAACTCGTTAGCACCAACTTCGATGTCGCGGCGGTGCGGGCGCTCGTCAACACCCCTGACCGGCGCGAGTTGTTCACCGCAAACGGCCACGAGCCCGTCTGCGTGACCGACGTTCTGTCGGACGCGGTGACAGCCGACCTAATGGAGAGCGGCACTGCTGGATGAAAGAACTCGAACGCGACCTCGGGCTTCCCTCAGTGCTGGCGATCAGTATCGGCGCGATGATCGGCAGTGGCATCTTCATCCTGCCGGCGCTGGCGTTAGAGATCGCCGGCCCCGCAGTCATCCTCGCGTATCTGGTCGCCGGCGTGCTCGTCATTCCGGCGGCGCTGTCGAAATCGGAGATGGCGACCGCCATGCCCGAGGCCGGCGGCACCTACATTTACATCGAACGCGGGATGGGCCCGCTGTTGGGCACGATCGCGGGCGTCGGGACGTGGTTTTCGCTGTCGTTCAAGGGCGCACTGGCGCTCGTCGGCGGCGTCCCGTACCTGTTGTTGCTGTTTGACCTGCCGTTGAAGCCGGTCGCGCTTGGACTGGCGGCGCTGCTCATCGTGGTGAACGTCGTCGGCGCGAAACAGACAGGCCGGCTCCAACTCGCCATCGTCGTGGTGATGCTTGCGGCGCTGGGCTGGTTTGCAGCCGGCAGCGCCCCTAGCGTGGCGGCCACCAACTACGCGGGCTTTTTCGACGCCGGCGTCGGCGGTCTGCTCGCGGCGACGGGGCTGGTCTTCGTCTCCTACGCGGGGGTCACCAAGGTCGCCAGCGTCGCCGAAGAGGTTGAAAACCCCGGGCGGAACATCCCGCTTGGCATCCTCGGCTCGCTGGCGTTCACGACGCTGTTGTACGTCGCGATCGTCGCGGTGCTGGTCGGCATCACCGACCCCGGCAGCGTCGCCGGCTCGCTGACGCCCGTTGCCGTCGCCGCCGAGGTGACGCTCGGAGAGGTCGGCGTCATCGCCGTCATCTTCGCGGCGGTGCTTGCGTTGGTCTCGACGGCCAACGCGGGCATCCTCTCGTCGTCGCGTTATCCGTTCGCGATGAGCCGTGACAAACTCGTGCCGCCGTCGCTGTCGACGGTCAGCGAGCGGTTCGGCACGCCCACGACGGCGATCACGCTCACCGGTGCGGTGCTGCTCGCGCTGATCGCGTTCGTCCCCATCCTCGAGATCGCGAAGCTCGCGAGTGCGTTTCAGATCATGGTGTTTGCGCTGATCAACGTCGCTGTCGTCGCGTTCCGCGAGGGGACGACGGCGTACGAGCCGGAGTTCACCGCGCCGCTGTATCCGTGGGTGCAGGTGTTCGGCGTCATCACCGGGGTGTTGTTGTTAACCCAGATGGGGCCGATCGCGCTCGGCGGGGCGGTGCTCATCGTCGTCGGCAGCGTGGTCTGGTATCTCGCGTACGTCCGCCCTCGCGTGCGCCGCGAGGGCGTCGCCCGCGATGCCATCCGCCGACAGGTCGGCCGTGACGCGCTCGATGAGGTCGCGTCGACCGCCGACACCCCGGCCCATGAGGTACTGGTGGCGTTGCCGAAGCCCCTTGGGGGTGCCCGCGAACGCGCACTCGTGGCGTTGGCTGCTGATCTCGTCCGCCCGGACGACGGCCGGGTGCGGGTCGTCCGGTTCGAGGAGATCCCTGATCAGGCGCCGTTGACCGAGACGGCGACGGGCCAGTCGGCCGCGGACGAGGCGTTCGAGGCCCGCGTTGAGGCACTCGCCGACGAGTTCGGCGTCGCTATCGAGGCCGGCGAAGTGGTGAGCCACGACACCAAACACGCTATCGTCAACGTCGCCGCGAACCACGACATCGAGACGATTGTCGCCGAGCACGAGCCGTTGCGCCTGCGGTCGCGGGTGGTCGGCGACCCCGTCGACTGGGTGGTTCGTCACGCCCCCTGTGACGTGTTGCTGGTGGACAACGTCGGCTACGACGCGCCCCAGCATGTGGTGCTGTCCGGAACGGGCGGGCCGTATGACCCGCGTGCTGTCCGGGTTGCAGAGCGGGTCGCTGCGGCCAACGACGGGCAGCTCTCGCTGTGGTACCCCACGGATGGCGCGACGCCCGACCGCCAGCAACAGACCATCGAGGAGTACCGCACGGAGCTGTCGGCCCTGCTTGCCGTCCCGGTTGAGGCGGCGCCGCTCCGGACCGACGGCGGTCAGCCTGGCACGCCCGACCTCTTGGTGCGACGCGGCCCGGACCACCGACTCCGGACGGCACTGTTCGACGAGCGCCCGGTCGTTCCCACACCTGGGTGTACGACGGTCACGGTCTATCCACAACCTGAGGGACGCCCATCGCTGTGGCGCCGCCTGCTCGAGCGCGCCGTGTTTTAACTGGTACTAAGCAGAATTCCACCGGTCACGCTGTGTTCACTCTCCTGTTTCGTGACGGCTGTGGTTTATACTTCGAGACGGAGCGAATCTCACTGTTGATGCGCGTGTGACGTAGAGACCCGCTTACCGAGCATTTGTCAAGACTACTGGCAGTATCCCGGCCGTGGTCACGGCTTCGGTGCGGATCGTCTCACCCGACAAGTGCGAGTTCGACCGTCGTGACATGGTTCAATACGAGCCCGGGGAGGTCTTCTTGAAGTCGCTTGCCGGAGAG
>CAYZJQ010000175.1:0-3891 GCA_964478805.1 uncultured Halobacteriales archaeon
CCACCTCGTTTCTCACTTTCGTCGCCCTTGACGAGGACGGCCAGCCGACCGAGGTACCCCGGCTTGAGTGTCCGACCGACAGCGAGAAAGCGCTACGCGACCGTGCCCGCGAGGAGCGGCGCGCCCAGCTTGAGCAGGTTGCCGACCGGCTAGACTGAGCGCGGAGGTTTATACGCGCCGGCCGCCTCTCTGCGTCTATGAGCCTCGACGTGGAGCCGCCGGCCCCTCCGGAGCTCGCGGTGGGACACGACGCCGGCGAGTATGACGACACTGACCCGGGGAGCGACGACTACCGCCGCGAGGAGCTCCAGGAGTACCTCCACGACGGCGCCTGGGTCGAGGGGTTCGGCGAATGGGCTGCGACCACGGACCTCGACGAGGACGACTGGGCCATCGTCGCAGAGCTCGGCCTTGTGACGGGCTTCGACTTCTTCTGGGACGACTTCGCGGATCGGGTGGGCTATCACGCCCCCGGGATCCCGGAGGACTGGAAGGAGCGGGAGCTCCACCCCGAGCTCGACTCGTGGACGACGGTCTCGACGATTAACGCGGGACTCACCGAACTGGGCGGCGTTGTCTCGGACGTGCTGAAGGCCGAATACGTCGAGTGGGAGTCGGCGTTCGAGGCTCCGGACGACCTCCCGGAGTTCTGACTACTCGACGACGACGCCGACGTTGCGTACCTCACTCGAACACTCGGGACAGGCACACGCGGTCTCCGCTTCGACGCGCGTCCCGCACTCCAGACACTCGTAGGTGGACAGGCTCCCGCTGGACGGGTTATGTTGCATACTAGAGCTTCGTCAGGACCCACGCAAAAGGTGTTCCCTAATTCCCTGGGATGTACCTAATAGTCGGCTAAGGGCGGGTCAACTTGGTGGTCGTTTGGCCAGTTTCGCGCGCATCGGGTGCGAACTCATTTCGTCCGCCGCGCTGCGTGCGTGTCGCTCACTCCGTTCGCTCCCGCTCGTTCGGGTCGCAGCTCACTCCGTTCGCCGCGCCGCCAACGTGAACGTCTCGCGCCGCTCGCTGACGGCGTCGACGGCGAACCCCGCCGCCTCGAACATCGACTCGGCCTCGCTCGCGGCGAACCGTTCCGCCCGTGGCGGCCCGGCGTTCCCCGCCCCGTCGCCCGACCAGTCCGCAACGCCGACCCGGCCCCCCGGCGCGAGGACCCGACGGAGCTCGGCCAGCGCCGCCTCGTCGGCGAACTCGTGGAAGGTGAACGTCGAGAAGACGCCGTCAAGCTCCCCGTCGTCGAACGGGAGGTCGGCGGCCTCGGCGGTCACGAGGTCGACGTTCGCAGGGACCCCCTTCTCGCGGTAGATGTCGTGCATCTCGGCTTGCACGTCAACCGCGTACACCCGGTCGACGAACGGCGCGAGCTCGTCCGTGTAGAAGCCAGTGCCGCTCCCGACGTCCGCGACCGTCGCGTCCGCGTTCGGATCGACCAGCGCGACCAGCTCCTCCACGGAACAGTAGGCGAACCGTGACGGGTCCTCGAGCGCGTCGGCCCGTTCGACGTCGAAGGTATGATAGCCCATACGACCGGTCCGGGCGCGAGGGGCTTAGCGGTGTGGCACAACCGTATTGCGTGTGGAGCGGTACCACTCCACTATGCCCGACGACGTGACGATCCGACCCGCCGAGCCGGCGGACGCGTCGACCGTCGAGACGGTCGCGGCGGCCGCGTGGGCGCACGACTACCCCGACGTGTTGAACCGCGACCGGCCCGGCGAGGCGGCCCGCGACTGGTATGACAGCGACCGGATGGCCCGCGACATCAAGGACCCCGCCTACGTCGTGTTGTTGGCCGACCGCAACGGCGAGACGGTGGGCTTCGTCCAGGCGTTCGGGCCGAGCGACGACACCCACACCGAGGAGACGGCTGGGAGCGTTCTCCGGCTGTACGTCCGCCCCGAGGCGCGTGGTGAGGGGGTCGGGCGCGCGCTGCTCGCGGCCGCCCGGACGGAGCTGTTCGACCGCGGCAGCGAGCGGGTGCGCGCGATGACGCTTGCCGCCAACGAGGCTGGCCGGGCGTTTTACACGGCCTGCGGGCTTGAGGCGACCGACGAGGTGGCCGAGACGGTCATCGACGGCGAGCGCTACGATGAGGTGGTGTTCGTCGACGACCGCCGCTCGTAGTCGGCGCGCACGAGTCGGGAGGCCAGCGTCGCCGTCTCAAGCTCCTCCGCGAGCGCGTCGCGCGTTGACCCGGGTTCGAGCGGGAGCTCCCGCCGGCAGGCGTACAGCGTGAACCAGTGGGTGTACGGCTGGCCCGGCGGCGGACACACGGAGAGATAGCCGAGGTCACCGCGCGCGTTGCGGCCCTGTCGTGCCCCTCCCAGTGAGGCGACCGTCGCCGCCGCCGGCACGTCCGCTGGGATCTCTCTGGTGTCGGGCGGGAGGTTCCACAGCGCCCACAGCGTCACCTGGTTGGCGACGTCGTTGGGGAACGTCGCCGTCAGTGCGAGCGACTCCGTCGGTGGTGGGACGGCCTCGATCTCCACGCGCGGGGAGACCCCGGCCCCGTCGCAGGTGTGTTCCACCGGGACGGTTCCGCTCTCGAACCCTGGAAAGGAGAAGCGCAGCGCCGCGGGCGTCTCCGTCGTCGCCTCCGCACAGCCGGCGACCCCACCAAACAGTGCCGCCCCGGCCGTCGCCAGCAGGCGCCGTCTCCGAACCATCGTCCGACCGTAGCGCCGCCCGGGATAAATGCTCCCCGACAGCGACCCGTGCCGGTGGCTTCAAGCCGCCCTCCGTCGTACACCAACATATGCCTGCGACCATCGTACCACCCGCGGAGCGGACGTGCGAGCGCTGTGGCCGGCAGGACCGCTGGGACGACAGCAGCGTCAACTGGGTCATCGACGGCGTAGCGGGCTCTGCCCATTGCATCCACGAGTGGGACATTAACGGCGCGTACAACCCGGTACGCGAAGCGGTCTGACCCCGCCGGCCGGTTTCAGTTTCACTTCCACCACGCACTATGCTGAGGTTAAGAAGGCGTACAGCCGTGAGTGTGTATATGAGCACGAGCATCGACACGGTCGACACGGTCGAATCGGAGCCGAACCGCCCGCCGGAGATGCCACCCGCGGCGTGGCTCGCCGGCGCGGACGGCCCGTTCGACGTCTCCGGCCTCTCTCCCTCGCGCGTGGCGGCGTACGCCCGCCGTGCCGACGCGGAGGTCGGCCTCGAGCGCAAGGGCGGCCGGACGTACCTCGTCGTTGGGTAGCCTCACTCCTGCGTAACGACTGAGACCACGGGCCGACCGGCGTCGGTGAGGATCGTCTGCGCGATAGAGCCGAACAGCGCCTTCCCGACAGGAGAGCGCTGGCGCCCCCCGATGACGAGATAGCGCGCATCCAACTCCCAGGCCACGTCGATGACCGTCTCGGCGACTGGCCCCACCTCCCCGTGGAACTCCGTACTGCCGATGCCGCCAAGCGAGCCACGGGTGACCCGTCGTCCGACGTTGCGGGCGGTCTCCTCGGCGTTCTCCAGGTAGTACCCCGGCGTCGACTCCTGTCTGTCCGCGAACTCCTCGGTGTCCATCACGTGGAGCACGACGAGCCGGTCGTCGTACGCCGTCGCGAGGTCGTAGGCCGTCTGGACCACGGGGTCCTCGTCGTGTTCCCCGTCCACGGCCGCGAGTATCGTCATACTGTCGGGTGGCGCCGCGAGGAGTTAAAAGACCCGTGACATGTCTGACCACGTCCTAGTCCACGCGCTCGCTCGTCGCGTCGTGAGCCTCCTTCAGGCGGACGTATTCGTCGCCAGCGGCTTCCCATGGTGAGGTCTCGTACTCACGGACCGGTTCGGCGGGGATTCCGGCGACGAGCGTGTTGGCCGGTACGTCGGTCCCTTCGGTGACGAGTGCGTTCGCCC
>CAYZJQ010000176.1:0-3847 GCA_964478805.1 uncultured Halobacteriales archaeon
CGAGGTGGCGATAGCCGAGTTCGAGGGCGGTCTCGACCGTCGTGGCACACTGGTCAGGGTCGTCGTTGCCAGAGGTGCCGAGGCCGAGTCGCGGGAGTGCGTCCATAGCCGCGGTAGGACCCGCCGGGCGCAAGAGTGCTCCGTTCGGTCAGGCCCACTCGGCGTCCGCCAGCGCCACTTCGATCCGCCCTTGCTGGTGACGGTCACCGTGGCGCCGTCGTACTCGAAGCTGACGGTGACGGTCTGATCGTTCGCGCGGGCTGCCTGTAACAGCCGGTCGAGGACGTCCGCCTCGACGTAGTCGTACAGCGGCTGTGACTGCGGTGGGTCACGGGCCGTCTCGGCGGCGACGGTCTCGACGACGACGCTGGTCGGGTCCTCGTCGGCCGTCCACGCCGCCTCGATCGCCGCCGTGTCGCTGTCGTCGGTCACGGCCGGACCACCCGGGGGCTGGCAGCATCCTGCGCACACCGCTGGTGCATGCGTCTCGGCGGTTGCACGATATGCGGCAAGAATGTTGTGATTACTCGAGTAACAACCGACTCGCGACGGCGTCGCGGCCGGCGTCGGGGCCCGTGCCGGCCGGTCGTCCGAATCACCCGGGCGCTGGGGATCTACCGCCACGGTAGCAGGTGCACGGGCGAGCTGCCACGCCTGTCCACGATCGCTGTCACTGTCGCGGTGACAGTTCCGAGCACCTGTCCTCCCGAGGCGCCTTGCATGTTAGTCGTTTGAAAAACTCGAGCGTCCCGACCATAGGTATTCAAATCCTTAGAGAGCGACAGGGTAGCAACACCCATAGTTGGGGGAGCTCATGGACGATATTTCAAACCACGAACATGCAGTCGAGCTGTTACAACAGCTCGGGCTCACGGAGTACGAGGCGCGGTGTTTCACGGTCCTGTCGCGGCGCGACCGGGGGACGGCCAAGGAGATCAGCGAGAGCTCCGCGGTGCCCCGCACGCGGGTGTACGACGCGATCGGGGTACTTGAGGCGAAGGGACTCGTCGAGACCCAGCACACCAACCCACAGGTGTTTCGCGCCGTCAGCGTCGCGGAGGCGACCGATATCCTCCGCAGCGAGTACGACCAATGGATCAGCGCCCTTGGAGAGACGCTCGAGGCGCTGGCCCCCCTCCAGACCGAGCCGGTCGACGTCACCCACGAGGTGTGGGCGCTCGCGGACGCGACGGCCATCGCCAGACGCACCCGGCAGTTGGTGGCGGACGCCGACTCGGAGATCCTCTTCGTCGTCGGTGCCGCGGCGGCACTCGATGACGGGCTGGCGGCGCGGCTGCGCGACGCCCGCGACGCCGGCGTGACCGTCGTTGTCACTGCCGGAACGTCCGCGATTCGCGAGCAGATCCAGTCCCGCCTCCTGACCCAGGCGGTGACCGTTTCGACCCTCGCGTGGTTGACGCCGGCGCACGGGGCGGACTCGACCCGGATCAGCCGCCTGCTTCTGGTGGACAACGAGGTGATTCTCGTCAGCTCGATTGCCGCGGACGACGACCACCGGGCCGTGTTCGGTCGTGGGTTCGACAACGGACTCGTCGCCATCGTCCGGCGGCTCATGATCGCCGGCCTGCCGGACGGGGAGCCCGGGCCCGCCGCTGACGGCGGCTAACGCGACGGCCGCGCCGCCGCGAGCCCCCCGCGAACGGGCCCCAGCCCCGGCAGGCCGTGGCGAGCCCAGACCACGAGGCCGACGGCCGTGATGCCCAACCCGGCCAGAAACGCCGGCTCGCCGTCGACGGTGGCGAGCAGTGCACGCAGGCCCTCTACCTCGGCGGGCGGGGCCGGCACGAGCGGCCAGCCGAGATATCTAAGGCCGCGCCAGTCGCCCGTCATCACGGCGACGAGGCCGTCACCGGCCAGATGCGACAGGTAGCCGATCGTGAACGCGACGGCGAGGTCGCGCCGCCCCCGGACGAGACAGACCGCGACCACCGGGACGAACACGAACGGGCCCCCGGTGACGAGCGAGTGGGCGAACGACCGCCCGTACGGCAGCACGTCGACGTACCAGGTCAGCGGCTTGTCGATTAGGTCCGGCAGCTGCGTGCCGACGCCGACGCTCACCGCTGTCGGCCCCGTTGGTCGCCCGCGCCCAGTGTACCGGCAGTACGCGGCGTAGCAGAGATACCCCACCGCCGCGTGGGCCCACGGCCACATCGGGCGACACTATCCGACCGATCCGCAAAGCTCTACCGACCTGCAGTCGTCGTTATATAGCTCACGACCGATATATTGGCCTCATAGCAACTGCTTTGAGTCGCATCGGTGACCTAACGCCCATGTTGACTAAAGCGCACAGCTGTCCGCGCTGCGACGGAACGGTTCACGTCGACAAGCCGTGGCTTGACGGCGTCTGTCTCGCCTGCGGCGCAAGCGTTGATGCCGCGCACCTGCGTCGCGCTCGCTGAGCGACAGCCTGGGTCGCACGCCAGCTGGATCGCCGGGCAGTCAGGCAAAGCGGGCCGGCAGGTCAGCCGGGGCGGTCAGGCCGTGGTGTCAGCGTCACGGGCGTTGACCGCAAGCACTGGGACCGGCGCGTGCCGGATGACTCGCTCCGTCGTGCTGCCGAGCAGAAAGCGGTTGACGCCCGTCCGGCCCGTCGTCCCCATTGCGACGAGATCGATGCCACGGTCGTCGACGTATTCGAGCAACGCCGCGGCCGGATAGCCGCGCTCGACGGCCGTCACGACATCGAGGTCGCGGTCGCGGGCTCGTGTCTCGATGGCGTCGACGGCCCGTTCTGCCCGCGCCTCAAGATGGTCGGCAACGGTACTCGGCAGCTCCGCCTCGGAGCCGGCGGCCGCCAGTGCCCCGTGGTCGACGACGCTCACGGCGTGGACGCGGGCGCCGGTCGCCTCGGCGATGGCCAGGCCGTGGTCGATGGCACCGGCCGCGGCGCCACTCCCGTCGGTGGGAATGAGCACCTTCTCGTAGGCGCCGACGACCGCTGTCGTCTCCACCGCGCGGACGGTGAGCACGGGCACCTCAGCCCGGCGGACCACGCGTTCGGTGACACTCCCGGCGACGAACCGGTCGACACCCGTCCGGCCGTGGGTGCCCATCGCCACGAGGTCGATGCCGTGGTCGCCGGCGTACTCAAGGATCGCCGCGCCAGGGCTCCCCCTGATGAGAGCGGTCGCAACGGTGTCGGTGTCGTGGGCGTCTGCTGTGACCATCTCGATGGCCTCTTGGCCCTGGGTCTCGAGCCGACCGACGAACGCGTCGTCGACGCCACCGGCATCGAACAGCCCCGCCGCGGCCTGGATGTCAACGACGCTGATGACGTGGACCGCCGCATCAAACGCGCGTGCGAGATGGAGGGCGTGCCGGCCTGCGCGGCGTGCGTGTTCGCTGCCGTCCGTCGGCACGAGAATGGTATCGTACATGGGCGTCACCCACACTAAGTTCGATGGCCACGGATATCAAATCAGGTGGTGGGTCCCACCCGCTTGAGACCATCGGCACGGCGGACTGCTCCAGCGCATCTGTCATCTTAATCAATCCGCGGCCTCCGGCTCTTCGCCGCGCCGTCGCGCCAGGATAACCCCGAGGGCGCCGTCGCGGTCGGTCCGGGCGCGGCCGTAGACGAGATACCAGCCGACACCGCCGCCGATCATCCCCACGGCACCGAGGATCGGCAGCGTCCCCATCTGTGTCAGCAGCGCCAGTCCCCCGACGACGCCGACGAGTTGTACGTACGGATAACCGGGGGCCCGGAACGACGGCTGGTACGACTCAACGCCGCTGGTCCGGAAGACGATCAGCGCGATATTCACGATCGAGAAGACCAGGATCTGGAACGCGCTCGCGAGCTTCGCCAACTCGACGA
>CAYZJQ010000177.1:0-3846 GCA_964478805.1 uncultured Halobacteriales archaeon
GAGTTCGACAACTACGGCCACACCCACGACGAGACGAACACCGAGCTGACACGGGAGATCGTCCGGACGCTCGACGAGCGGGGACACGTCTACGAGAAGGAGATCAAGGTGGCGTGGGATCCTGAGGCCGAACAGCCGCTTCCGGACCGCTTCGTTGAGGGGACCTGCCCGTACTGCGGGGAGAAGGCCCGCGGCGACGAGTGCGACGAGGGGTGTGGACGCCACCTCGAACCCGGCGAGGTCGAAGCCCCCGTCTCCACGATCACTGGAAACGCCGCGGAGTACCGCGACCGTGAACACAAGTTCTTCCGCGTCTCGGAGTTCCAGGCGTATCTTTCGAACTTCCTCGACCGACTGGAAGGGACGGCCAACGCCCGTAACCAGCCCCGCGAGTGGGTCGAAGGGGAACTCCAGGACTGGTGTATCACCCGCGATATGGACTGGGGGATCGACTATCCGGGGGAGGCGGCCGACGACCTCGTGTTGTACGTGTGGGTCGACGCACCCATCGAGTACGCCGCCTCGACGAAGCAGTACTCACAGCGAGTCGGCGCCGACACGTACGACTGGGAGGCGGTCTGGCGGGACCGCGCCGGTGCGTACGACGACGGGCCCGAAGCCGCGCCGGCGGGCGGCGAGATCGTCCACGTCATCGGCCAGGATATCATTCAACACCACACCGTCTTCTGGCCCGCGATGCTCCGTGGCGCGGGGTTCAACGAGCCGCGGGCGGTGATGGCCTGCGGATTCGTCAACCTCGCAGGCGAGGCGTTCTCGACCTCCCGCAACCGGGCGGTGTGGGCCGACGACTACCTCGAGGCGGGGCTCGACCCGGACCTGTTCCGCTACCAGATCATCACCGGCTCCGAGTTCACAGCCGACGTGAACTTCTCGTGGGACGCCCTCCAAGAGCGGACAAACAACGACCTCGTTGGCGTACTCGGTAACTTCCTGTACCGGTCGCTGCTCTTCGCCCAGCGCAACTACGACGGCACGCCTGACGCCGAGGTGAGCGACGAGGTTACCACGCGTATCGAAGCGCACCTCGATGACGTGCGCGCGGCTGTCAACGACTACTCCGTCCGCGGGCTCGGCGACGCGCCGGTCGAGCTGGCGCGGTTCGGCAACGAGTACATCCAGCGGCACGAGCCGTGGAAGCTCGTCGACGAGGCGCCCGAAGAGGCCCGCCAGGTTATCCGCGACTGCGTTCAGCTCGCGAAAGCGTGTGCCGTTCTGATGCAGCCCGTCCTGCCGGGGAAGGCCGCGCGACTGTGGGCCCAGCTCGGAGAGTCGGGGTCGGTCCACGAGACGGCGCTCGAGGACGCACTCGCGGCCCCGCCCGCTGAGTTCGACGAGCCAGACGAACTGTTCGAACGGATCGAAGACGAGACGGTCGAGGCACTGAACGACCAGCTCGCAGAGCGGGTGGCGGCCGCCGAAACGGACAAACCGGCCGACGGAGCCGACGAGCCGGACGACGCGGCAGACGCGGGCCCGAGCCGCGAGTTCGAGCCGCTGGCCGACGAACGGGTGAGCTTCGACGATTTCGAGGCGCTGGACATCCGCGTCGGCGAGATCCTGTCGGCGGAGGCGATCGAGGGGGCCGACAAGCTCGTTCACCTCGAGGTGGATCTCGGCGTCGAGACACGCGGGATTGTCGCGGGGATCAAACAGCTCCACGACCTCGACGCGCTGCCTGGGACGCGGGTGGTGGTGCTCGCAAACCTTGAGAAGGCAGAGCTGTTCGGCGTCGAGTCGAACGGGATGGTGCTGGCGGCCGGCGAAGAGGCGGATCTGCTCACTACCCACGGCGACGCACTCCCGGGGACCAAGATCCGGTGACGGCCACTCGCGGCTGCCGACGCCACGCTCAGGGCACGCGGGGCCGCGGGGCTTTTTATGCTCGCCCCGAATACACAGGGTATGAGTCGAGGCGACGCAACCGACGACCGCGAGTGGGACGACCCGCCGGGGGTCGATCTCGACGACGGGGCCGAGGGCGCCGACGAGCCGGCCGAGCGGCCGAAGGGTGCGTTGAACGTCGCCACCGAGGGAGAGTCGTTCCTCGGCGATGAACGGGAGCGTGAGCCACTGACGCCGGGCGACGTCTCTCCCGAACACGCGTTGTTCGTCGTGCTCGGTGTCGGCGTGACGCTGCTCGTGCTCGCTCAACTCGTCATATAGCCGGCGACGCATCGGAGCTGACCGCCCGGCGCTGCCGCCGACACCTGATCGAGGGATGTCGTCGGCTGGACTGTCTGCAAGACTTTTATCGGCGCACGGACTCCGTAGGCGTGTGACGACCCTCGTCGTGTGTGTCGACCGTGGCGGCGAGCTGACCGACGAGCCCGTGGTGGGCTGGGAGGCAGTTCGCGCGCTGGTCACCGACGTGGGGATCGCCGACCCGGGGGACTCGCGGGTCAACTCCATGTTGGAGGCGCTGAAAGTAGCCCGAGATCTCCGCGACGAGAACGAACCCGCGGAAGTGGCCGTGGTCTCGGGTGGGGGCGACGCGGTCCGGGCGGACCGGGCCGTCGCTGAGGGGCTCGACCGGATCATCGAGCGGGTCGACCCGACCTCAGCGGTCGTCGTTGTGGCGAGTTCCGAGGCCGAACGGCTCGTTCCGATCGTGGAGTCACGGCTGCGGGTTGACGCCGTCGACCGCGTGGTCGTCCGCCAGAGCCACGACATCGAGTCCACCTATTACCTGTTGAAGCAGTTCCTCGCCGATGAAGAGCTCCGCTCGACCGTGCTCGTTCCGCTGGGAGCGACGCTGCTGGCCTTCCCGATCCTGCTGTTTTTCGTCGAATCGGTCACCGTCGCGGTCGCCGTCGGCATCGCGGCGTTGGGTGTCTTCCTGCTGTACAAGGGGCTGGGAATCGACGATTTCCTCGCAGAGCTGCCGGGCCAGGTCCAGGTAGCGTTTTACTCCGGCCAGGTGTCGCTCGTCACCTACGTCGTCGGGCTAGGGCTCGCGCTGGTCGGCGTGTTCGCGGGCGCCATCGCAGTCTCGGAACTAACGGACGCGGGGGCGTTTCTGGCGGCGATGCAGTTCGTCTTCGCCGCGGTGCCGTGGCTCGCCACCGCAGCGCTTGCGGCATCGACGGGCCGGCTGGTCGACGAACTGCTCGGCGATGAGAGCGTCCGCGCCGCCCTGTTGAACCTCCCGTTCGGCGTCGTCGCGGTCGGACTCGTGCTCCGAGGGTTCGCCGCGTACTTTCTCGAACGCGGCGGCGTCGTCGGGCCGGCGGTCGTACCACGGGTCACCCTTGGCCCGGTGACCGTCGAAGCGTTCGCGCTCGGCGGGCTCGAGCGACTTGCCGTCTTCGTGTTCGTCAGTCTCGCCGTCTCCGTCGGCGGGGTCGTCTTCGCCTCCTACGTCAACGGCCGGGATCTCCCGGCGGAGCTACAAAACCCCTGACCGTCGGAGCGGCCCGCCGGATGCGTCCGTCAGCGGTAAGCCCGCGCTCCGGTTAGCGACAGTATGAACGGAGATCCGTGGGTGAGCCTGTTTTCCGGCGGAAAGGACTCCTCGTGGGCGCTGTACCGTGCGCTCGCCGCCGGCCACCCCGTCGAGCGGCTCGTCACCGTCCACCCTGCCGGCGACTCGTACATGTACCACACCCCGGCGACTCACCTTGCCGCGCTGGCCGCCGAGTCGGTCGGGATCGAACTGCTCGAAGTCTCGCCCGACGACTTCCGGGCAGGCGAGGCGGAGGACTCAGGGCTGCAGGGCGACGCCGAACTGGAGCCGCTCGAGCGCGCACTCGAAGCGCTGGCCGCCGAATGGGGCGGGATCGGCGGGGTGACGGCAGGGGCCGTCGAGAGCGAGTACCAGACCTCGCG
>CAYZJQ010000178.1:0-3825 GCA_964478805.1 uncultured Halobacteriales archaeon
GACCGGTTCACCTACAACATGCTGTTCGACGAGAAGATGGGCGACACCGTCCACCTCGCCGTCGGCCGGGCGTACGGCGACACCGTCGGTGAGGGGAACGAGCGGAACGACTCGGCCGTCCACGTGGACATGATCGTCGACATGAGCGAGGACTCCGTTATCGAGGTGGACGGCGAGGTCGTCCAGCGCGACGGGACGTTCCGGTTCGAGGCGGGGTTCTGACGACGCCCCCGCGTCGCTCGTGAACAGGTCGGGCTGGCCCGTCGGGGTAGCGACCGACGGACCGGACGGGAAGCCCCGGAGTGGGGCAGAGAAGGACCACACGCCGTCGAACGACGGCGTTGGGAGCGCGCTATCGTCTGTCTGAGCGCGACCGCGCTCCCTCGCGGCGTGAGCCGCGTAGCACCATGGTACGGACCGGATCGATGTTCCTGTTCAGATGACCACCTCCGCCGGAGGGCTCCGACCGTTCGTCGCGTCGAGGGCCGACTTGGATCGGATGTCGGTTGCTTTCTCGGACATTACACTCCATTCGTCCATGGAAGTGCCCATAAGCTTTGCGTGTAATGGTGACCCGTGGCTCGATGTTGTATAATCGTCCTAGTATTCCGGTCCCACGTGGCCGTTCGTCGGCCCGGCAGAAGCGAGCACGGTGGGATTCGAACCCACGGCCATCGGATGTCTCCCGTCCGCGCGGCCCCGCACGGACGATAGAAGTCCGACGCTCTATCCTAGCTGAGCTACGTGCTCTTAAGAGACCGAAGTTGGTTGGATAATTGGTACTCCTGCGTCCAGTTTATACCCTTCGTCTGGCCGTTTCCGGGCGGTTCAACGCGGAGATGCATCTCGTTCGCTGACGCTTTATGAGTAGGGATCAGATATGCTTCTGCATCCACACCTGTTGTAGTCGCGAAGAAATCAGTGTCTCCATGATAGTCGTTCTTTTTGTGTCCACTCGTTCGAGGCTGAGAACTCCGGGTGCTGAAGACACTACATCCGTTTTTTGATCGGGCCTTCTTACATTGAATTCTATAAAAGTCAGAACGGACCTCAATCGCGATGTCGTACCGGGCCGACTCGCCAAACGGCTGAAGAATCTTCACGTTTCGCAGAGCAGGTTGGTGATGATTTGGGCCTCGATGATCTCGCCCTTTTGTTTCGGACTTCGTGTCATAGTATACGACACCGGTGAGCAAATAAAATTCTGTTCACCCGTGGAACCGGTACAGCGAGGTCACGTACGGCAGCCGGTTGAACATCCAGAACGCCACTGGCAGCCCGACCACCGTGATCGCCAGCACCGCGGCGACGTTCGCCCAGATGAGCGAGAGCCACCAGCCGACGAACACGAAGTAGACCGCCCTGACGAGGAGGCTCGTCTGTCCGCGGCCGTCCTCGGGCGCGTCCAGCCCGCGCGGCTCTGCGAGCGACAGCACCGTCGGGATGAGGTTGATAACCTTGATGCCGACTGGGATGAGGACGACCGTCGCGTTCAGCGCCCACGCGATGTTGACAACGACCGGCGTGAGCCACCAGCCGACGAGGACGAACCACAGCGCCCTGGTGAGCAGCGACCGTTGTGCCATGTCTGTCCTATCCCGCTCGTCGCTATGGGTCTTCTCCCCGACGTGGGGCACAGCGTTTTTGCGCTACGACGGTCTCCGTTAGAGTATGAGCGACTTCGATCGCGAAGCCGAGCGCGAGCGGCTCCGCGAGCAGTTCGAGAAGGACAAACGGAAGCGCGAGCAGTCCGAGCGGATGTCCGAACTCCTGCTCAAGGGCGCAACGATGACGAACAAGCACTGCGATCGCTGTGGTGACCCGATCTTCCGGTGGAACGGCCAGGAGTTCTGTCCGACCTGTCAGGGCGGGCCGACCGGCGAGGGTGCACAGTCAGCACAGGCGCAGCAGTCGGAACAGCCACCCCAGTCTGCGGAGGACGGACAGTCGGCGGAGACGGAGACACAACAGCCAGAGCGGCCACTCGGGGAGGAAGAACCACAGGAGCCACCGGCGTCGAATCCAGAGGCTGCACCCGAGCCGACCGACCCTGCACAGCCCACCCGACCATCCCCCGAGATGTCGGATCAGCGCGCACGGCCGTCGGGGCGCCCTGTGAGCAGCGAGGACGCTTCTGCGGTCGCCGCCGCGCGTGCCTCGCTCGCCCGCACGCTCACGGCGCTGTCTGAACGGGCCGAACACGCCGACGACCTCGCGACGACACGCCAGTACCTGACCGCGGCGAAGGAGGCCGCCGAAGCGCTTGACGCGGCAGAGCGCGCCGGTCGCTAAGCCTCGTACTCGCTCGCGACGACCTCGCGGATTCGCTCTGCCGTCACCGGTCCCACACCCTCGACCTCGAGCAGGTCGTCCTCGCTCGCGGTCATCACGGTCTCGACGTTACCGAAGTGCGATAGGAGTGCCCGGGCCGTCACTGGCCCGACCTCGGCGATGGCACTCACCACGTACTCCTGTTGTTCGTCGAGGGTTCGGCTCCCCTTCTCGCCGTGGACGCGCACTTCGCGGTCGTCGTCCTCCTGTTCGCGACGTGCGATGACCTCGAGCAGGTCGGCAGTGTCTGTCTCGTCCTGCGTGAAAAGGACGCTCGCGCCGAAGTCGACGGCCAGCGACGCGAGCGCCCCCCGGATCGCGTTCGGGTGGACGTTCCGCTGGCCGTAGAGGTCCTCGCCCTCGACGACGACCACGGGTCGGGCGTAGCTGCGGACGGCGTCGCCCACTTGCTCGAACATCGAGCGGTCCTCGCCAAGCAGCGTGTCGAGGAAGTCGCCGACAGTCTTTCGCTCCACGACGACCCGGTCAGAGAGCACGTAGTCGCCCACAGCGAGCGTCTCGAGCCGTGTTGTAAGCCCGTCACGCGTCGAGAGATCCCGGGCGATGGTGGAATCGAGCTCGCGCTGGTCGGCGACGATTTCCACGACGTCCGGGTCGTCGGTGCCGGCGACCGGGGTGGCCACCTCCTCGTCGCGCTCGGGCTCCGAACTGCCCACCTCCCCGGCGTCCGTGGCAGTGTCGTCTGCCGCTCCGCCGTCCTCTTGCCCGTCGGCGAAGGAGTCGAGCCCGGGCTGGTCCGTCGCGACCTCCTCGGCCCCCGCGGCAGCAGCTTCGGCGTCGCTCGCGGCCACTCCATCGTCCGTGTCCGCCTCCCCCTCGTCCGCGTCCGCGAAGTCGTCGAGCGACCCTTGGCCGAGTTCGGCCTCAACCTCACCGGCCATCCCCTTGAGCTTCCGGAGCTCCTCTTCCATCCGCTTCTCCTCGTTGCGCGACATCCAGAAGAACGCCTCGTCGCGGGTGTCGTTGGCGATGAGGACGATGACCTTTCCTTCCGAGGCGCGGCCGGTCCGTCCCTTCCGCTGGATCGAGCGGACGCCCTTCGGGACGGGCTCGTAGAAGCAGACGAGGTCCACGTCTGGCACGTCCAGCCCCTCCTCGGCGACGCTGGTGGAGACGAGCACCTCGAACTCCCCAGCGCGGAACGCATCGAGCGTCGCCTTCTGCTCTTTCTGTGTCATTCCGTCGGAGCCCTCCTTGTCGCCCTGGCCGACGAACCGGCGCGTTTTGAACGACTCGCTCAGGAACTCGGTCAGCGTTTCGGCGGTGTCGCGGCTCTCGGTAAACACGATGGCCCGAGACCCCCCTTCAAGCCCGAACGTCTCGGCCAGCAGGATGCGCGTCTTCCGGAATTTGGGGTGGAGTCCGTCGAACGATTCCGCGAGCCGCATCGCCTTCTTCACCTTCGGCTCGGAGACGAACCGCTGGGCGGCCTTCGACGCGCCCGACGACCGTGCCTGCTCGCGCTGGCGCTCG
>CAYZJQ010000179.1:0-3790 GCA_964478805.1 uncultured Halobacteriales archaeon
TGAAGTCGTGAGCGAAGACGAACGTCTTCCGGCCGTTCACCTCGCCGTAGCCGGTGACGACCCCGTCGCCGGGGATCTTCCGCTCGTCCATGTCGAAGTTCGTCGAGCGGTGCTCGCGCAGCATATCGAACTCGTTGAACGTCCCGTCGTCGAGGAAGTAGTCGATCCGTTCGCGTGCGGTCAGTTTCCCCCGCTCGTGCTGTTTCGCGATGCGTTCCTCGCCGCCGCCCTCGCGGGCCGCCGCCTTGCGCTCGCGGAGGTCCTCCCGCTTCTCGTCCATGGTCATTGCCAGCGGTGCGCGGCCCGCCGAAAAAGGGTTTCCGGGACGGCCCGGTTACCGGAAGGGGCTCCGGGGGCGCGCGAGCTTCTGCTGGAGCGTGCGGAACTGCCCGCTGGTAGCCGCAAGCTCCGAGCGCAGCTCGGCGAGCTCGACCTCGCGCTCGTGGTCGGCGGTCACGTCCTCGAGAAAGACGCTCAGCCCGTCGGCGCCGGGGTAGCCGTAGAGTTCGATCATATACTCGTCCGCGTCGACGACGAGCCGCCCCTCGGCATGGGTCTCCCGGTCACTGAGGAGGGCCGCCTCGAGCGTGGCTTCGAGCCCCGACTCCGCCAGCTCCGGGGACGCATCGGAGAGCCGCGTCCCGACCAGCGCGTCGGCCGGCCGCCCGAGCAGTGCCTCCGCCGCATCGTTCAGATAGGTGAACCGGAGGTCGTCGTCAAGCGCGACGAACGCCACCGTGATGCGCTCGTACACCTGTCGGATCCGCCGGTCGGCCGCGGCCGCCGCCTGCTTTGCGCGCTCGCCGGTGACGAGCGACTCGATGCGGTTCGCAAGCAGCGAGAACTCCTCGCTGCCGGTCTGCTTTGGGATGTAGTCCGTCACGCTACGGCGAATGGCCTCGACGGCAATCTCTTCGCTTCCCTTACCGGTGAAGAACACGACAGGGAGATCGGGGTGGTCGGCGCGGATGTGGTCGAGCAGCTCCAGGCCGTTCAGTCGACCCATCTTGTAGTCGGTGACGACACAGTCGAACGTCTCCGTCGCGAGCCGGCGCAGCCCCGCCTCGGGATCCGTCTCCCAGGCGATCGTGATGGGGGCCGTCTCCCGAGCGAGGAAATCGTGCGTCAGCTCGAGGAAGTCGGCGTCGTCGTCGAGGTGGAGAACGCTGATCGTGTCACGTTGCATGAAATAGGACGCGAAACCAGGACACAAGGCTCGCGGTGGATATGGTAACATCCGACACACCGAACGCTGTTCGGGTCACGACCCTTTTCCGGTCGCGGCGTCGGTCTCGGCGTGAGCGACCAATCACTCCCGCCGATCCTGGCGTTCGGCGACACGTTGGACCGTATCGAGGCGGCGACCGACGACCCCATGGCGGGCCGGTACGTCGACGAGATCCGCGAGGGGCTCGACGACCTCGCCGCGCGCCCGCCCGAGGCCCGCGCGTCGCTGGTGACCGACCTCGAGAACCTGCTCGACTCGCTTCGGACCTGCGTCGATGGGGACGCGGCGCTGTGGGCCGAGACGGTCCGCAGCCGGTTCGTGACCTATCGCCATGCCCGGCGGACGACGTCGGCGACGCTCCACGTCGCGAACGGTCGCCTGGAGCGTGCCGGCGAGCCGATCACCGTCGCTGCCGGAGCGGGTGAGGCGACGCTGCGGGGGCGGATCGTCAACACCGGCGAGCGAACCGACGCGATGGCGGCGCTGGCGTTTTACCGCGACGGCCGCGCCGTCTGGAAGGTGGAGTCCCGGGAGTTCGCGGTCGGGCCGGGGGAGGCGCGCGCCCTCGATCTCACCGTGTACGTCCCGGCGGACACCGACTACTACGGGCTGGCGGCGTTCGAGCCGGCTGATCCAGCGGCCGTCGCCACCGGGGCTCCCGAGCCGGGCGCGTGAGGTTACGGCGTCACGACGAGTTTCCCGAGGAACGACGCCGCGAGGACGTCGCGGTGTGCGTCGGCGACCTCGTCGAAGTCGTAGGTGGCCGCGACGACCGGCTCGACGTCGCCGCGGTCGACGAGTCGCGCCAGCTTGCCAAGCACGGCAGCGGTATCGGGCGTGTTGAACATCGACATCGCCTGGAACCGGAGGTCCTTGAACTTGCCCGGCCCCATCGGGACGGCGACCGTCGGCTCGGTGTTACCGATGGCGATGATGCGCGCCCCATGGGCGGCGGCCGCGGCGTCAGCTGCGATGGTCTCGTTCGCAACGGTACCTAACACCACGTTTGGCGCCCCCGGTGCCGCAAGCGCGTCGGCGAGATCCTCGGTCCGATAGTCGACGACAGCGTCGGCCCCAAGCGCCTGCAGGTCGGCCTCGAACGCGGGGCGGGCGGTCGCAGTCACGTCGGCACCCATCGCACGGGCCAACTGGACGGCGACGTGACCGACGCCGCCGTTGGCCCCGTGGACGAGCACGCGCTCGCCGGGCCCTACGTCGCCGTGGTGGACGAACGCCTGCCACGCCGTCGTCCCGACCAACGCGAGCGCGGCGGCAGCCTCGAAGCCGACGCCATCGGGCAACCGCGCGGCCAGCCCGGTAGGAGCAGTCACGTACTCGGCGCAGGCGCCCGGGGTGGTACGGCCGAGCCCCGTCGCGACGACCCGGTCGCCGACGGTGAACTCGTTAACGCCGTCGCCGACGGCGACCACCTCGCCGGCTGCATCACACCCCGGCACCCACGGCAGTTCGGGCACTGGATACTCCCCGTCACGAAAGTAGGTGTCGACGGGGTTGACCCCCGCCGCGGCCACGCAGATCAACAGCTCTCCCGCCGCCGGCTCGGGTCGGTCGAGTTCCTCAACGGTCAGTTGCTCCGGGCCGCCGTGCTCGTGGTAGCGAACCGCGTGCATACACGGGGATTCGCCGCCACAACTCATGAAGGCGGCCACTCCGGCGAGCCGCCCCGGTGACCTGTCAGCAGAGGATCATTCAGGCCGACAATCATTTATTCACTGCCGCGTGCGTGACGAGTACGATGCGACTCATCGCGCACCAGGGGTTCGGGGGACTGCACCCGGAAAACACCCTGGCGGCGGTGGAGGCGGCGGCCGAATGCGCTGATGAGATCGCCGTCGACGTGCGTCGGTGCGACTCCGGCGAACTGGTTGCCTTCCACGACCCGACCGTCGACCGTGTGACTGACGGGTCGGGCGCGGTGTGTCGCCACACGCTTGCGGAGTTGCAGCGACTCAACGTGCTGAACAGCGGCGAGCAAATCCCTGCGCTTGCGACGGTGCTTGCTGCGGTACCGCCCACGGTTGGGGTGACCCTCGAACTCCACGAGGTCGGCCTCGCCGACGACGTTCTCCGGCTGGCGCGGCGGGCCGACCCACAGGTGACTGTCTCTTCGGGGATTGCCCACGAACTCGAGGGATGTCGCGGCATCGATCCGTCGATACCCAGGGCGTACCGGTTCGACGGTGACGCCGAGTCGGGGCTGGCGTTCGCCCGTGAGACGGACTGCTGTTACCTGCATCCGCACGTCGACCGGTGTGACGAGCACTTGGTTGACGAGGCCCACCACGAGGGGTTTTGCGTCAATGCCTGGGGCGTCGACTCCCGGGCGACCGCAGAACGGCTCGGCCGGCTCGGCGTTGACGGCATTGTCGCCAGTTGCACCGAGGTGCTGCCCCGCGTCGAGCAGTAGCGTCCTGACGGGCGGTAGGGCTTTGGTGCCCTAACCGTACGTTCAGCCATGTCACGGTACAGCGACCCGGACCGCGGCCACAGGCTCGACCACGACGCGTTCGCGTTCGGTTACTTCCGGAACGCCGTCTACCG
>CAYZJQ010000180.1:0-3727 GCA_964478805.1 uncultured Halobacteriales archaeon
CTTCGAAGGGGTCGTTGAAGGGATCAGCCACTACGGCAACTGCATCGGCGTCCCCACCGTGGCGGGCTCGGTCGCCTTCCACGACGACTACGAAGGGAACCCACTCGTTAACGTGGCGTGTCTTGGGCTGGTCACCGAGGAGCGACTCGTCACCGCCGAGGCGCAGACGCAGGGGAACGAACTCGTCCTTGTGGGTAATGCGACTGGCCGTGACGGGCTTGGCGGCGCCTCCTTCGCCAGCGAGGACCTTGCCGACGACGCCGAGACCGAGGATCGCCCCGCCGTCCAAGTGGGCGACCCCTACGCTGAGAAACTGCTCATCGAGGCGAACGAGCAGTTGATCGACGAGGGACTCATCCGTGCCGCCCGCGACTTAGGCGCGGCGGGGCTCGGCGGAGCCTCCTCCGAACTCGTCGCCAAGGGCGGGCTCGGTGCTCATATCGATCTTGAGCGGGTCCACCAGCGTGAGCCGAACATGAATGCTCTGGAGATCTTACTTGCGGAGTCACAGGAGCGGATGTGTTACGAGGTCCGTCCCGAGGACGTCGACCGAGTCCGCGAGATCGCAACACGGTTCGATCTCGGCTGTTCCGTCATCGGTGAGGTCACGGCCGGCAACTATGTCTGTGAGTTCGACGGGGAGACCGTAGTAGACGTACCTGCGGAGTACCTCGCCGAGGGGGCGCCGATGAACGATCTCGCCCATGCAGAGCCCGAACCGCAAGAGCGTGACCTCCCCAACCCGGAGCCGGCGCTTGCGGCTGTCTTCGAGACGGTCGTCGGCCACCCCAACACCGCCTCGAAGCGGTGGGTGTACCGGCAGTACGATCACGAAGTCGGCAACCGAACCGCGAAGCGACCAGGCGAGGACGCGGCCGTCATCGCAGTTCGGGAGACGTGCGAGGACAACGAGCCCGGCATTGGCGTCGCACTTTCATCAGGCGCGGACCCCAACTGGACGACTGCCGCACCGTACGACGGCGCCCGCGCTGTCGCGCTTGAGAATGCGACGAACCTCGCGGCGATGGGCGCGACCCCACTCGCGGCCGTCGACTGTCTCAACGGCGGTAACCCGGAGAAACCAGATGTCTATGGCGGGTTTCGCGCGGTCGTCGACGGCCTCGCGGACATGTGCCGTGCTCTCAACACGCCCGTCGTCGGCGGCAACGTCTCGCTGTACAACGATTCGGCGGCCGGTCCGGTACCGCCGACGCCGACACTCGCACTCGCCGGCACGAAGGCCGGCTACGACGCGCCCGGTACGGCGCTGTCCGGCGACGGAACGCTGCTGCTCGTCGGCGCTCCAAGCGCGACGCTCGGCGGAAGCCAGTACCTCGCCAGCTACGGCGGTACCGACATCTTCCCGCGGCTGCCGAAGGACCCGCTCGCCGTTGTTGAGGCGATCGCGGAGATCGCAAACCACGACGCAACGACGGCAGTCCACGACGTGAGCCACGGCGGGCTCGCTGTCACGCTCGCCGAGATGATCAGTAAGGGGGTGGGTGCGACCGTGACGCTCCCTGGTGACGGCCACCCGGAGGGACGGCTCTTCTCGGAACTGCCGGGTCGGGTCGTCGTCGAGACGACCGATCCGGACGCCGTCCGAAACCTTGCCGGTCAGGCCGCGGAGATACACGAACTCGGGGGGAGTGACTGTTCCGGCCAGCTCTCGCTTACGATCGATGACACGGTTCTTGAGTACGCCGCGGCCGAGATCACAGATCTCAGATCGGTGATCGACCGTGAGCTAGGTGAGTAGGTCGACCTCGGTGCCGAGCCCCTCGGCGCGGGCCCGCTCAAGGAGGTGGTCGGCCGTCGCAGCGTCAAGCACTGCAGTCCCAACGCTCTTGACGACGACCGTCTCGTCCGTGCCGACCGGGACCTCGCCACCTGCCACGGCGTCCGAGAGTGGACGGATTGGCGGGTGGTCGGCCCCGAGCAGGTCGCCCGTCCCGGCGGCTTCTTCGGGAACATCGGCGTAGAGCCTAGACGCACGCGCGAGAACGGCTGGCGGAAGTTCCTGCATCTCCGCGGTGTACGCACCGACAGCCACGACCAGCGTTCCGGCCCTAACTGCGTCGGCCGGGAAGGTCGGCTCCGTGGCCGTCGTTGCAGTGACGACAACGGTGGCGTCTTCGACGGCCGTCCGCGCGGAGTCGACCGCCGTGGCGTTGATCCCGCGCTCGCGGAGGTCGGCCGCACAGTCCTCTCTGGAGTTGGAGGGTGAGTAGACACGGACGGAGTTGAGCTCTGTCGCGACATCGATAGCCCGCGTCTGCCACCTGGCCTGCGTTCCCGCGCCCAGCACACCGAGCTGGATCGGCGGGGATGCCAGTCGCTCAACCGCGAGTCCACCGATACAGCCGGTACGCGCGTTAGTAATCCGGTTGCCAGCCAGGAGCGCCACCGGCTCACCGGTGCGCGCGTCAGTGACGGCGACCTGCGCTTGGACCGTCGGGCGCGTGGGCGGATTATCCGGATGGACGTCGGCGAGTTTGGTCGCATACGTTCCGTTGCCGTGGAGATAGGCAGGCATGGTGAGGCCGGTGCCGAGCGGCTCCTTGCCGTCAAGCCCCTTACCTACCGGGAAGTGCGGACGGTCGGGACGTTCGACCTCGCCGCGACCCTGTCGTTTGAATGCATCGGCAAGCACCGGAAGCAGGTCGCTGAGGTCGAGTAGGGCGGCGATGTCGCTGTCAGAACAGACGAGCATGGGCGAGAGAGAGGAGCAGGAGTGTTGAATCTAGGCGAGCAGCAGCGGCACCGCGAAGACGATGGCCATTCCAACGAGTGCGACGCTGAAGCCGACCGCGACTTCGCGGGATGTGTACTCCGACTGTGGTGCCGTCTCACGCTCGGTCGCGTACTCGCTCTCGTGAGGGTGGTGGTCGTGGTGGTCGTGGTCGCTCATACCATCCGGTCGGACGGGCCGATACTTCGCCGTTGCGGTCCGCGGGCCGGCGGCGAAACCGTGAAACCCGGGGCGGGGGTAGCCAGACCAACGAATGGCTCTCACAAAGCGAATCATCCCCTGTATCGACGTTGACTTGGACGAGCAAGGGGAGGCGGCGGTTTACACGGGGGTCAACTTCGAAGACCTCGAATACACTGGAGACCCAGTGGAGATGGCGAAAAAGTACAACCGGGCGGGCGCTGACGAGTTCGTCTTTCTCGATATCACCGCCAGCGCGGAAGGCCGCGAGACGATGCTCGATACGGTGTCGGCGGTCGCCGACGAAGTGTTCATTCCCCTGACCGTGGGCGGGGGTATCCGGACGCGCGAGGATGTAAAGGAGACGCTTCGGGCGGGCGCGGACAAGGTGTCTATCAACTCGGGGGCCATCGCCCGACCCGAACTGGTGAACGAGGGGGCCCGTGCGTTCGGCAGTCAGTGTATCGTCATCTCCGTGGACGCGCGCCGTCGCTTTGACGAGGCCGGCGAGCATTACGTGGCGGTCAACGGCGAGTCCTGCTGGTTCGAGTGTACGGTGAAGGGCGGGCGCGAGGGGACCGACCTGGACGTGATCGAGTGGGCACGCGAGGCGGCATCACGGGGCGCGGGGGAACTGTTCGTTAATAGCATCGACGCCGACGGTACCAAGGACGGCTACGATATCCCGCTCACGAGGGCGGTCTGCGAGAATGTTTCCACGCCGGTCATCGCCTCTTCGGGCTGTGGCGGCCCCGAGGACATGTACGAGGTGTTCACCGAGGCCGGCGCCGACGC
>CAYZJQ010000181.1:0-3718 GCA_964478805.1 uncultured Halobacteriales archaeon
GCGGCGAGGGGGGCCGCCTCTACAACGCCGCCGGCGAGCGGTTCATGGAGCGATACTCGCCCGATCAGATGGAACTCGACGCCCGCGACGTGGTCGCTCGGGCGATCGCTCAAGAGATCGCCGAAGGGCGCGGCACCGAGAACGGCGGCGTCTACCTCGACATCTCTCATCGTGACCGCACGTTCATCCAGGAGCGACTGCCGCGGATGTACGAACGATTCGCCGAGCTTGGCGTCGATATGGCGAGCGAACCGGTCGAGGTCGCGCCGACGGCCCACTACGGAATGGGTGGCGTCGTCGTGGACGCGGTCGGCGAGACGCGCGTCGACGGGCTGTATGCCATCGGCGAGACGATGGCCGGCGTTCACGGTGCCAATCGGCTCGGTGGTAACTCGCTGGCCGAGACGATCGCCTACGGAGAGGTGACGGGCCAAGCGGTCGCTGAGCGGTTCGTTGCAGCGACTGAGGACCACGACCGCGACCGGCTCAACGCACTCGCGGCGTCGCACTTCGCTGATCTCGGCAGGCTGGCTGACCGCGATGGCTCGCACGACCCCGCCGCGCTGTTCGATGAACTTCGTACTCTGTTGTGGACGCACGCAGGTATCCTCCGCGATGACGCGGGGCTCGCGACTGGGCTAACGGCACTGACAACCCTCCGCGATCGGGCCGCCGATCTCGCGGTTGGCGGGCCGACGAGCGAGTCCTTCGAGATAGCGTTGAACCTGGGCTTCGCGCTTGATGTCGCCGAGACACTGCTTCGGGCGGCCCGCGAACGAACGGAGTCCCGAGGCGCACACGCCCGGACAGACCATCCCGAGACGGACGCGGCATGGCGCCGCAACATCGTCGTTAGCCGTGACAGCGTCGGTACGATGGAGCTCTCGACCATGGCGGTCGGCAAGCCGAGCGACGCGGTCCAGGCGGCGCTTGACGCCGGCTACGAGCTCAATTATCACCAACTGGAGTGACGAGACCAACCCTGCGCTATTGCTGGTTGCTTATCGATGTGGGGGAGAAGCCGACGCGGACGGTGGGAACGTCCGCGCAAGAATCGAGGGAACGAAAGAGGCCACGGGGGGACGTGCCCTCACGGACCGGGGGGGGGGGGGGGGGGGGGGGGGGGGTTGAGTCGGGGGTTCCAGATGGGGGGAACGTTCAGTGGGGTGTGGGCCAGTGCATCCGTTTCTATATGGCTGGTTAGTAAATAAGTTGCGTGCAGTTTCAATTTGTGAAAAGACCTCTGTAATCTGTTCACTACCCTACCTCAAGATCGCGCGTCCAGGCCTGGTCACCCGGTGGTAAGACGATCTGTTCTCACCCGCAGCGGTCGGGGGACGGATTGATGTATCCGTATCACCAATATATGGTCGATGCATTACGGCCCCCTTGCCGACACGCTCCGATTGCGTGATGAAATCGCTCGGTCGCTGCTCGATGAAGAGAACGACCGCGACGAGGCTGCTGAACAATCGACGCCGACCCGCTTAACCCCGCAGTCGGGCGATGAATCGCGGGCCGCGGACGACGGGTCGGCCCAGTGCGACCGGAGCGACGAAGTTGACCTCCTGACCGGCGGCGGCCTACCGTCCGAGCGTCGGTAATCGGCGCAACAGGATTATCGCCGGTGGCCGACTCTTCCAGACACACATGATGGCGACCACTCACGCCCTGATCGGCCTGGTCGCGGCCGCGCTGGTCGGGCTGGTCGCGCCCGCACACGCCCCGCTCGCCCTGGCAGCGGGGTTCCTCGGCGGCCTCGTCCCCGACTTCGACCTCTACGTCGGCCACCGTCGGACCCTCCACTTCCCGGCCTGTGCGTGGCCGGCCGCTGCGTTGCTGTTCGTCGCGGTTGCGACGGTTGGCGGACCGGTCGCGGCTGCTGGGGCCGCGTTTCTGCTTGCGGCGGCGCTGCACGCGACGATGGATATCTTCGGCGGCGGGCTTGAGTTGCGACCCTGGGAGGCCGACTCCTCGCACGCGGTGTACAACCACCTCCTCGGCCGGTGGCACCGTCCGCGTCGATGGGTGCGGTACGACGGCGCGCCAGAGGATGTCCTGATTGGGGCGGTGACCGCCGTCCCGGCATACCTGCTCGCAGCAGGCCTGTTACGCCGACTCGTCGTCGCGACACTCGTCATCTCCGTCGGCTACGCGGCCGTCCGCCGGTGGGTGCCGGCGCTCACCACTCGACTGGTTGGGATCGTCCCGGTCTGCTACCACGAGTACCTTCCTGAGCGATTCCTCGATGGCTGACTACTCTCTGAGGTCGCCGATCAGTCGGTCGCCGACCAGCAGGACGATCACCGCGCCCACGAGGTCGAACAGCAGGTCTCGGAGCGTGTCGTCGCGTCCGTACGGCACGAGCAGCGGCTCAATGCCGAGCCACTCGGCGATGGCGTGACCCGCGTACTCAAGGAGTTCCCAGCCGACGCCGAGTCCCCCGACGGTGGCCAGTACCCACCACGTTGGGTCGTCGCCGCGCTGCCGGGCAAGGACGTGACCGACTCCCCCGACGATGGTCGCCGAGAGGGTGTGCGTCAGGTGATCCCACCAGCGGCACTCCTCGTAGAGCCCGAGCATTCCCACAGCGTGTGCGAGCATCGCGATCCCGACGTACGCGCGGTGCCACGGCCGAATCACCAGCCCGTACCAACGACCGGCGGTTCCGGGAACCAAAGTCCCCACGAACGCTGCGACCGCGTTGACGACCGTGCTCGGGCTCCGCTGTCGAAGGCCGACGGCGCCCACGACGACGAGTGCGGCCTGAAACGGCCGTTCGAGACACCACCCCGACCACCGGTCGCTCTGTCCGTCCATACTGCCTCGTACGACCGGAATCATCGAATCGTTTACTCGTCCCCGCCCTTCCACAGCCCGGGGTAGTCCGCGATAAGCCCGTGGGCGCCAGCGTGAGACGCGTCGCGTGCATCCTGCCACGTCCGAGCCGTCCACGCGTTCACCGTGTAACCAGCCGGTGGATCGCCCGTAGTCAGCCCCTCGACGGACGGATGAATCGTCGCCGTGTCGAGGTGGTCGGCCATCTGCACGACGGGCTTAATATCGATGGCCAGCGGCGCAACCGCCGTGTCGGGGTCAGTCGCGCGGACGGCGGCTAATGCTCCCTCGTGGAACGACGAGTAGACGACCGGTCCCTCGTGGGCACGGAGCACTGCGCGGACGCGGTCGACGAACGGCTTCCACGCCACCTGACGGTCGTCCCGCGCCGCGTCGTCTATCGGGCCGACACGCCGGTCGGCCTCACCGGGTCGTTTCAACTCGACGTGGAGGGTGATGCTCGCAGGAACGGCGTCGGCGAACGCCGCGAGCGTCGGTACTGTCGCTGCCGTCCCCAAGACGCGGGCGTTGGTGACGTAGTCGGTCGCTGAGGCGTGGACCGCGCCGGTTCGGTCGGTGATCCCGCGCCCCTCGGTACCGAGGTGGTCGTCATGGAAGACGACGGGCGTTCCGTCGGCTGTCGCGCGGACGTCACATTCGATACCGTCCGCGCCTGCGGCGACCGCGCGCTTGGCGGCTCGGACAGTGTTCTCTGGCGCGAGCCCGGCGAAGCCGCGGTGGGCGATGGTGTTCACAACTGGTCACTCAACGCGCCCCTAAGAGAATCCTCCGGCGCGATCACCGGCGGAAGCTGTCGGTTCACCGATCGTCAAGTCTCGACGACCCGTCACATCTGATTGCCGTTGGGCCGACACGGGCA
>CAYZJQ010000182.1:0-3713 GCA_964478805.1 uncultured Halobacteriales archaeon
CCTCGCGGATCGAGTAGACTGGCTGTCGCTCGTCGGAGACGTCGAACGTGTAGAGCCCGGTGTTCATATCACTCGCAACGACGACGCCGTTGGCCTCGTCGTAGACCGCGTTCCATGACATGGGCGCTGGCCCGAGCCAGGTCGCCCCCTGTGCCTCCTCGGCGCCCTCGATGGTGAGGTACTGGTGGCCCGGGGTGATGTCCTCCGGGTCGGTTACGTCGAAGACGACGACCCCCTCGTGATAGGCGCCGTCCACGAGCAGGGTGGCCTCACCCGTGTGGACGACGTCGTGGTTGTGGGTCGTGAAGTCATACAGCTCGTCGTCGTACTCCATCGGCTTCGCGTTCGGCCCATGCGTGAAGCTCAGGTGCTGGGGATCCGACAGCGAGCCACCGTCGTAACCGATGTCGAGAACATGCTTCCCGCCTGGCATCCCCTGCGCGATTTCGTCGCCGAGATACAACAGGTCGCGCTTGGGGTCGGCGCGGGCGTAGTGACACGACTCGAAGCCCGCGGTACCGATGGTCTCGTAGTCCGGTCGGTCGGCGTAGGAGAACCGGCCAACCTCGACGGGATCTGTCGGGTCGGAGACGTCGTGACCGATCCAGCCCGCCGCGTCACCGCTGATGAACGCCGAGTGGATGAGGTCGCGCTCGGCGTCGAAGGTGATATCGTGGTTACCGCTCGTTTCGACGGCGGCCGCGACCTGCTGTGGGCTCGTCGGGTCCGCGGTGTCGTAGACGGTGATCCCGACCTGGTTCCCGTCGCTGTCGGTGCCGTTGACGACGTAGATCACCGGCTCCTCGGGGTGGGGCTGGAGGTTGTGGACGCCAGAGGGGCGGTCGATGCGGCTGGCGACTACCGGCTCCTCGGGACTCCCTTGGTCGTAACCGTAATCGATGATCTCGATCCCGCCCGCGGCGCCGTCCTCGTTCGGCTCCTGCGACCGGTAGTAGATGCCCTCGCGGGCGCCGAACTTCACGTCCGCGTTGCGGGTGGTCTCGGCCGATTCGAGCTGGTGGACCTGCGATGGGTTCGCGGGGTCCGATAGGTCCGCGAGGAAGGAGCCACCGGTGCCGTAGAAGCTCCCGAGCACCGCGTAAGCGCCGTCCACACGCACGTCGACCTCCGTGTAGCCGCCCTCGGGGTCGGAGAGCAGTGAGTGCCCGACGAGATCGAGTCGGCCGCGGGCGTGCTCTGAGGCGGCCGAACTCGCGGTCGCCCTGCTGGTTGTAACGGTACCAACTGTGGCGGCGGTCCCGACCGCCTTCAGTAGCGTCCGTCTCGTCATCATATGTAAAACTATGTGTGTTATGTTCGCAAAATAAAACCTTTGCCGGGAGCGGCGCGCAACCCTGAAGCCGCCACCGCCGCTACCACCGGCGTGGACAGCGACGCGGTGAGGGCGCGGGCGAACGACCTGCCGACAAAGCCCGGCGTTTATCAGTTCGAGCAGGGAGAGACGGTGTTGTACGTCGGGAAGGCGGTCAACCTGCGCGACCGAGTGCGCTCGTACGCCGATCCCCGTGGCGAGCGGGTTCGGCGGATGGTTACTGCCGCCGAGCGTATCGACTTCTCCGTGACGGAGACGGAGACACAGGCACTGCTGCTCGAGGCCAACCTTGTCAAGCGGTTCCAGCCAAAGTACAACGTCCGGCTGAAAGACGACAAGTCCTATCCGCTCGTCCAACTCACCGACCACGCGTACCCGCGGATCGAAATCACGCGTGACCCGGACGACGCTGCCGCCGTCTTCGGGCCGTACACTGACAAGGGTCGCGTTGAGACGGTCGTGAAGGCGCTCCGTGAGACGTTTGGCCTGCGGGGCTGTTCCGATCACAAGTTCGCGAACCGCGAGCGCCCGTGTCTCGACTACGAGGTCGGCATCTGCTCGGCGCCGTGTGTCGAGTACATCGACGCTGATGGGTATCTCACGGACGTCGACTCCGTGCGACGGTTCCTTGGCGGCGAGACCGGCGTGCTTGCGGACCCGATGCGTGCAGCGATGGAGGACGCCGCCGCCACCCAGGAGTTCGAACGAGCCGCCAATCTCCGCGACCGACTCGCGGCCGTCGAGTCGTTTCACGAAGGGGGTGCGGCCGCCATCCAGGCCGACGCTCCCGAGGAGCGCGTCGAGGTGCTCGGCGTAGCCGTCGAGGGGACCGACGCCACCGTCGCTCGGCTCGTCAGCGAGTCCGGCAAACTCGTCGACCGGGAACGCCACCGGGTCGCAGCGTCGGACGTCCGCGATCCCGCGGCGCTGCTCACCGCCTTTCTCCCACAGTTCTACGCCGAACGAACCCTTCCGGACGCCGTCCTGCTCCAGGAGCGCCCCTCTGACCCGGAGGTCCTCGACTGGCTGGAGCGAGAAGGTGTCTCCGTCAGGGTCCCGGGCGCGGGCAGGGAGGCTACACTCGTCGATCTCGCGCTGAAGAACGCCCGCCGACAGACGGGACGGCGCGACGAGTGTGCGGCGCTGGCGGCGGAGCTAGGTATCGATGCCGCCGACCGAATCGAGGGGTTCGACGTGAGTCACGCAGGGGGGAAGGCGGTCGTCGGCTCGGACGTCTGTTTCGTCGACGGCGACGAGGCGAAGGCGGATTACCGACGCAAGAAGCTCGCCGATGAGAACGACGATTACGCCAATATGAAGCGACTGGTGCGGTGGCGCGCCGACCGCGCCGTGGAGGGACGGGACGATCGGCCCGATCCCGACCTCTTGCTCATCGACGGGGGGGCAGGCCAACTCGAGGCGGCCCGCGACGCCCTCGCCGCGGCCGGCTGGGACGTCCCCGTCGTCGCACTCGCTAAAGAGGAGGAGCTGGTAATCGCTCCTGACCGCACCTACGACTGGCCGAGCGATGCCGACCATCTTCGGCTGCTCCAGCGTGTCCGCGACGAGGCCCACCGGTTCGCCATCGCCTATCACCAGCAGGTGCGCGACTCGGTGTCGACGACCCTCGACGAGTTGCCCGGTGTCGGGCCCGAGCTACGGAAGCGTCTGCTCCGTCGGTTCGGCTCCGTCGACGGCGTCAGGCAGGCGAGCGAGACGGAGCTCGCGGCGGTTGACGGCGTGGGCCCGGGGACGGCCGCGACCATCGCAGCGCGGCTGTAGCTGTCGCTCACGGATTGAAACCGGCCCCGCCCGACCCGCGGACGCGCACCCCTGCGTGTCTGTGTGCCGTGTACCAAGCGGCGGTCGGGTCGAGGTGGCCGTGGACCAACGGTCGCAGGTCGGGAAGAAAAATGTTTGCGCTGTTTGTTCTAGAACAACTGGATTTGTACCCCTCGGCGCGAGTCAGAACCCTTCGGGCGCGGGAACGCCGTCGTCATCAGTCACGTTCAGTTCGAACTCCGCCTCCAGTCGCTGGATCCGGTCGCGAATATCAGCCGCGAGTTCGAACTCGAGGTTATCGGCGGCCTCGCTCATCCGCCGTTCGAGGCTCTCGATGAGCTGTTCGGCCTCTTCTGGGGTGTCCGCCTCAAGCCCCGACACCGAGCTCGTGTCGGTCTTCGAGCCCGGGAGCGAGGTCTCGCCGACCTCCTTCTCGATGGTCGTGGGGGTGAAGCCGTGCTCCTCGTTGTACTGCTTCTGGATGCGCCGCCGCCGTTCGGTCTCCTCGATAGCACGGAGCATCGAGTCGGTCGGCTCGTCCGCGTACAACACCACCTTCCCATTGACGTTTCTGGCCGCGCGGCCCATCGTCTGGACG
>CAYZJQ010000183.1:0-3707 GCA_964478805.1 uncultured Halobacteriales archaeon
CGCTGCAGGCGATGTTCACAGGCAAGAAGCTCCGACGCGCGCTGGAGGACATCGAGCACGTCGTCGTCGACGAGGTCCACGAGCTCGCGGCCTCGAAGCGCGGCGCACAGTTGGCGATCGGGCTCGAACATCTCCGCGAGTACGCCGGCGCGTTCCAACGGGTCGGCCTCTCCGCGACCGTCGGCGACCCTGAAGAGGTGGGGCGGTTCCTCACCGGCGACCGCGACTGTGCGCTCATCGAGGTTGCAGCGGGTAGCGAGCTCGACGTGCAGGTCGTCGAACCCGAGGTAACAAGCGCCGACGAGACTCTCGCCTCCGAACTCGTTACCGACGCAGCGGTGGCGAGCCAGGTGCGCTACATCGACCAGCTCGTCGCTGATCACGATTCAACGCTCGTGTTCGTCAACACGCGCACAACGGCGGAGGGACTCGGCTCCCGGCTGAGGGAGTACGGGACCGACATCGCAGTCCACCACGGCTCACTGTCGAAGGAGGCACGGATTGAGGTCGAGGACCGGCTGAAGGCCGGCGAGATTGACGCGCTGATCTGTACTTCCTCGATGGAACTGGGCATCGACGTGGGGTCGATCGACCACGTCGTCCAGTATCAGAGCCCGCGGGAGGTGGCACGGCTACTCCAGCGGGTCGGCCGCGCCGGCCACGAGTCCGGCGCCGTCTCCTCGGGCACCGTCGTCACGACCCGCCCCGACGACACGTTCGAGGCGCTCGCCATCGCCGCGATGGCCGCGGAGGGCGTCGTCGAGGACACGGCCATCCACCACGGCTCGCTGGACACCGTCGCGAATCAGATCGCAGGCATCCTTATGGGGGCCGGCGAGATCTCCGCACGCGGATGCTTCGAGCTCGTCCGCCGGGCCTACCCCTATCGCGACCTCGACGAGGAGACGTTCAAGTCGGTCGTCCGGGAGCTGTCGGAGAACCGAATCCTGTGGCTCGACGAGGAACACGACCGCTTGGAGAAGTCCCGCGGGACGTGGGAGTACTTCTACCAGAACCTCTCGATGATTCCGGACGAGCAGAACTTCCGAGTCGTGGACATGGCCTCGGGTCGAACCGTCGGTACGCTCTCCGAGCGGTTCGTCGTCAACTTCGCGTCCCCCGGCGAGGTGTTCATCCAGGGCGGCGACATGTGGCGGATCACGACCGTCGACGAGGACGACGAGCAGGTGAAGGTCACGCCGGTCGAGAACCCCGGGGGCGAGGTGCCCTCGTGGAGCGGCCAGGAGATCCCGGTTCCCTACGACGTGGCCCAGCGCGTCGGGCGGATGCGGCGGGAGGTCGGCGAAGCGCTCGATGCCGGCCGTGCCCCACAGGCGGTCGCTCGCGGCATGGCCAAGCGGTATCCGACGAACGCGCACACAGCGCGTCAGGCACTCAGACCCATTGTGCGCCAGGAGGCCCCGATGCCGACCAACGAGACGCTGCTGGTGGAGGGGTACGGCCGCGAGATCGTGCTTAATACCTGTCTCGGCCACACGGCCAACGAGACGCTCGGGCGACTACTGTCAGCGCTTGTCGGCCAGCGAACGGGGTCGTCGGTCGGCCTCGAAACCGACCCCTACCGCGTCGAACTCGAGGTTCCCTCTGGCATCTACCTTGGCGACGTGGTCGACCTGCTGTTCGAGACAGACCCTGACCATGTCGAGCCACTTATTGAGCTATCCTTGAAGAACTCAGACGCGCTGAAATACACGCTCGCGCAGGTGGCCGCGAAGTTCGGCGCGCTGAAAAACTGGAAGGGGGGTCGCGGGTTCGGTCGCGATCGCCTGCTCGAAGCGTTGCGCGACACGCCCGTCTACGACGAGGCACTGCGGGAGACGCTCCACGTCGATCTCGACGTCGACCGGATCGCCAATGTCCTTGAGCGCATCCGCCGGCGCGAAATCGCCGTCGAGACAGTCGGCGAGCGGACACCGGTCGGCCTCAGTGGGCGCTCCTCTGGCCAGGAGTTGCTCTCCCCGGAGAACGCCGACGCTTCGGTCATCGAGACGGTGCGGGAACGCATCCAGGGCGACCGGATGTTACTCTTCTGTCTTCACTGTCAGGACTGGGAGACGAAACGGCAGGTGAAACGGATCGACGACACGCCGAGGTGTCCGCTGTGCGGCTCGACGCGAATCGCGGCGCTGAACCCGTGGGCCGACGAGGTGGTGACCGCGGTGGCGGCCGACGACCGCGATCCCGAACAGGAACGGATGACGGAACGGGCGTTCAAAGCCGGCTCGCTCGTCCAGGGCCACGGCAAGAAGGCGGTGATCGCCCTCGCGGCGCGTGGGGTCGGCCCACAGAACGCCGCACGGATCATCAACAACCACCGCCGTGACGAGGACGACTTCTACCGCGATATCCTCGCGCGGGAACGAGAGTACGCCCGGACGAACGCCTTCTGGGACTGAGCCCGACGAAAACGCCTAATCGGTTCCACCCGAGCATCTGAGCGTGCACGTCCACGTCAACGCGGCTGTCTCCGCGGATGGGAAGCTCTCGACCCGCCGGCGCGAGCAGGTCCGAATCTCCGGCGCAGCGGACTTCGCGCGGATGGAGCGGATCCGCGCTGAGTCGGACGCGGTGCTGGTCGGCGTCGGGACCGTCCTTGCGGACGACCCGTCGCTGGAGCGCCACGACCAACAGCATCGCCAGGCGGTCGGCAAGTCGGGCGTGCCGGCCCGGGTCGTCGCCGATTCGCGAGCGCGGACGCCGCCCGATGCCGCCGTCCTCGACGATGACGCGGCGACGTACCTCCTCGTCGCCGACACCGCGCCCGGGGAGCGGGTCTCGGCACTCGAATCGGCGGGGGCGGAGGTCGTCCGTGCCGGCAACGAGCGGGTCGATCTCGCGACCGCGCTCGCCGCGCTGGAGACGGCGGGTATCGAGCGCCTGATGGTCGAGGGGGGCGGCGAACTGCTCTCCTCGCTGTTCGCCGCCGGACTGGTCGACGAGTTGACGCTGTACGTCGGGTCGATGCTGATCGGCGGGCGCGATGCCCCGACGCTGGTCGACGGGGAGGGGTTCGTCGATCCTGGCGAGTTCCCCCGGCTTGACCTGCGGGACGTGAAGCGGGTCGACGACGGGGTGGTGCTTTCCTACAGCGTCCCCTGACAGGTGGTGCCGGCTGAGCCGCTGCCATCGGCCGACTCGACGGTCGCCGACGCGCTGGTGAGGACGCCATCGCCACATTGGATTGGGACTGCCCAGGTGACCCGGCCGGCATCAAGACGCGTCCACTGTACGAGGACGATCTCGCCGCCGTCGAGTCCTGCCGTCTGCACGTCGACCGTGGTCGCCGCACCGGGGTCGAGGGTCGTCCGGTTGCGCCGCTCGATCCCCCCGACCACGCGGAGGCCGGTCGTGTTCGGTGGGGCCTCGAACGGGCCACTGTCGATGCCGACCATGTGCGTCTCGTAGGGAACACGGACGGTCCTCCCGTTCCGGTAGGTGACTGCGACGGGCTGCTCCGCGAGTGGGGGAGCGGCGTCGACGACCGTCACGGTCGCGGCGACGCGAACGGGGCTCTCGTTCGCGACGCGGACGTCGGTGGACTGTCCAACCACGCCGCCGACACAGCCGGCGAGCAACAGCCCGGCAGCTCCAATAAGGAGTAATCTGGCAAAGGGCACGCGCGAGGCCCGTGGCGTCGTCGATAAAAAGGTCGGGCGCGGGGAGTCGCCGACGGCGTTACATGTAGC
>CAYZJQ010000184.1:0-3699 GCA_964478805.1 uncultured Halobacteriales archaeon
GTCAACGACCGCATCGCCGACAACATGCTCCAGCAGATCCTCACGCGTACGGAGCAGTACGACGTGCTCGCGATGCCCAACCTCAACGGCGACTACCTCTCCGACGCCGCCGGCGCGCAGATTGGCGGTCTCGGTATCGCACCGGGCGCGAACATCGGTGACGGTCGCGTGCTCGCCGAACCGGTCCACGGCTCCGCGCCGAAATACGCTGGCGAGGACAAGGTGAACCCGAGCGCGATGATTCTCTCTGGGCGTATCATGCTCGAGCAGCTCGGCTGGAACGACGCTGCTGACCTCGTCCGCGACGCCATCGAGGCTCAGCTTGCCTCCGGCCGCGTCACCTACGATATCGAGCGACAGATCGACGGCGGCGAGCGGCTCGCGACCAGCGAGTTCGCCGCCGAGATCGTCGACCGAATTCAGCAATCCTGATCTACTTGGTCGCGTTCTTCGCCTCGGAGAGCCACTCCGGCTGGACGACACTGGTTTCACCGACCGCCGAAAGACGCGTTGTCCGCGTCGCCTGTGCCGGTCCCCCCGCGAAGTCAACGACGTAGGTGAGCCGCCAGTCGACGAGTTGCCCCGCTGCCGTCACCGTCACCCGCAGCCGCACGTCCCGCGGCGACCGCACGAACGAAGAGGGCCGCAGCGCCGTGAGCGCCACGTCCGTCGTCACGAGGGTGTAGCCTCGAGCCCCCTCGACGCGCGTCTCAGTCACCGTCCAGTGGCGGCCAGCGACATACAGTTCCCGGAGCCGTTGCACTTCTCGGAGATCGTCGGGCTCCATCGGCGCCTGGACGCGGTCGTAGCTCACCCCGCCGTCGGTGCCACGAGTGAACGTCGTCCCGTTCGCGTAGTAGAGGTCGGTACGAGTGGCGAGCGATGGAACCGGCGCTCGGTCGCTCCACTCGACGCGACGGGTGCTGACGACTCGACCGTCGGCGGCGACGCGCGTGGTGATGTTCTCACGGTAGACGGTCCCTTCCTCGTCGACGACCCGGAACCGGGAGCGACGGGTGAACGAGCGGTCCCTGAGCGCCGCGCCGTGGGCGGCGGCGAGCGCCGTGGCGTTCGTCACCCCGGTCGCCGAGACCCCCGGTGGCGGGTCCGCCGAGAGCGGCGGTGCGGGGGTGAGCGTCGGCGTCGAGGTCCCCACCTGGCCTGGCCCGGTGGGTCCGCCGCAGCCGGCGACGAGCAGGAGGCCGATAACGACCAGCGACCGCCACATCAGCCGACGACCGACTCGTTCGCCCGCGGCAACCACGAGGGTTGGTCGACCGTCGCCGCCCCGACGCGGGTCACGCGGTGCCGCTCGCGGACCGTCACGGTGCGGTTCTCGAACGTCGCCTCGTAGCGGAGGTCGTAGGCCAGCACTGCGCCGTCGTCGCGGATTCGAGCTGACATCGAGAAATTTTGCGGCTCCGATAACAGCGGCGGCAGGAGGCCGATTCCGCGCCCGGTGCGCTCGCCGCCAGCGATCCGATAGATCGTGTGGTCGCCGGTTCGGGTCGTGTTCGCCACCTGGTATGTCGCGGCACTGAGCGCGGCGGCGACCACCGAGGCCTGCGTCGGGTCGGTGACCGGGCCGCCCTGCCGCGAGATGTTTGTCCCCCAGTAGCGCGCCGTCCGGTCGGCGTTCACGAACCGGTTCCGCACCGACGTGTTCCGGTACCAGATGTCGACACGGGCGTATGGCTCCGCGGCGACCCACGTCCGGGTCGACCGCTCAACCCGAGTGAACCGGTAGGCCTCACGGTCGGCGGCAACCGTCGCCGAGAGGGAGACGACGTTTAAGATCCCGTTCTGGCCAGTGACCTCCCGGACGCGCTCGATCCGGTAGCTCGTTGCGTCGAGCGTGCGTCGGTGGGCACGCGCGGCCGCGGCCGGGTCCGCCAGCTGCGTCGTTCCGTAGCCGGAAACGCGCCCGAGCGTCTCGGGGGCGGCCGACGGGACCTCGGCCGGCGTCAGCGTCGCGGCGTCCGTCGACCCCCCGTCGGTGGGCACGGACCCGCCACACCCCGCGAGCACGAGGAGGCTGACGAGCGCGACCGCGACACGCGCCCGCGTCATTCCGCCCAGTCGGGGTCGGGCCGGGGCGGCGAGAAGATATCGACACCTCGAACCGGAGCGTCACCGCGGTTCTCGGCGCCGTGGACCTCGTCGCCGGCAAGAACGTACGACTCGCCTGCGCCGACGGTCACCTCGCCGTCGGCGAGTAGAAAGGTGAGCTCGCCCGCGTAGACGAACCCCGCCTGCTCGTGGTGGTGGTCGTGTTCGGGAACCGTCGCCCCCGGCTCGATGCGGAAGTGCTGGACGCTCATCTCCTCGCCCGTCGTGAGCTGTGCCAGGTGAACCTGTTCGACCGCCTCCGTCTCCGCACCGAGCGCGGCGTGTTCCATACCGGCGCCACGCTCTCCGGCCACAAAGCGGCTTCCCCGGCCGGTGAGTGGTCGTCACGACCGAGTGAATCAAGACGCCACGGCCGTACGGTGAGGTATGTACGCGGTCGTCGGCTGTACGGACTGTACGGCGCTGTGGGTGGTGTCGGGGCGCCCCGAGACGACCTCGTGTCCCCGGTGTGGGACCCGCCGGCAGTTCGCGAAACTGAAGAAATTCGTCGAGACCGAGACGGCCGAGGCGGCCAAGAACGTCCGCTCGACGATGATCCAGCGGCGCGCCGGGGAGGATCAAGACCTCGAGGACTTCGCGACACTTGAAGAGCAAGCGATGGCGTCGGGCCCAGACGAGGCCGACTTTCTCGCGGCGTCGGGAGTCGATGCCGACGCGGTTGCGGCCGCCGGTGCTAGAGCTGAGGCTTCGTCGAGCGGCGAATCGCTGTCGAAGCGTGCAGCCGTCGAGCGCGCAGTCGAGGAACTCGACCGGCCGACCGAGCCTGAGATTGTCGCCTTCGCGGCCGATCACGGCGTCGAGCGCGACTACGTCGAGCGCGCGCTCGCAAAGCTTCAACAGGCGGGCGCGCTCACCGAGACGGGCGGGAGGTACCGGTCGCTGTGAGCGACGATGGGGAGTGGGAGCCGGACGCGGAGTGGGACGACCCTGGTGCCAGCGGCGGTCCGACGGGCTGGCCCGCGCTCTCGGATCTCGACCCGGTCTCCGTAGTGGTCGGGAGCATCGTCGGGCTGGCGGGTATCCTGCTGTTGCTCCAGCCGAGCGTCCGCGTGGTCGACGTGTTCGGCACGCGTGTGCCGACGTTCGTCCTCTCGGCCGGCGTGCTCTCGCTGGGGTTCGCGGTCGGCGCCCCCGTCTACATCCGTCGGGGCTACCGGCTCCGCGGAATCGCTCACGCCGTCGGCGCGGCCGGCTTCGGCGCGCTCTTTTTCGCCGCCGGCTTCGGCAGCCTCGCGCTGTTGTGGCTCGGGCTGGCGGTCGTGCTCGGCGGGGTGCTTTTTCTCGTCGCCGAGAGCCGCCATCTGGAGTGAACTATCTTCATTAGGCGAGCGAATCCCGGCCTTCAGGCCGGATGTGAATCGCCGCACGGGAGAGTTACGTGCTCGGTGGCCGTATTAGGTGCTGACCGACGGGAAACAAGCCAGATCCCTCCGAGTCAGCAGGGCAGAACCACGACCCCACTGCCGGAGAGGAGTACCGGTGGCGTGGCCCCGCCAGCACCCCGTCGGTGTGTAAACGTACGTTCCCACCCCAGCGAGCCTCGGCTTGTGGGAAGCCTCGCCGTTTACG
>CAYZJQ010000185.1:0-3685 GCA_964478805.1 uncultured Halobacteriales archaeon
GTGTAAAAAAACGCCGCCCGCCAGTTCGTACTGAACAGCGGGCCGTCCCAGCCGGCGGCGAACACGCGGGGCAAAATCAGCGCACCTGCTGCGGCCCCGGCGTTCCCGATACCTGCGTAGACCCCTTCTGCGGTACCGAGCTCCGACTCGGCGAACCACTCGGAAACATGCTGAATGCCGATAACGAACGTGATGCCGGCCGTTGCGACGATCAGTCGCGTTCCGAAGAACACCGCGTACGACGCTGCGAACGCACTCCAAATCGAGAAGACGCCGACGTACGCGAGGACGATCGCGAACACGACCGGCGCGCCGAACCTGTCCGAAAGCCAGCCAGTCAGGATCCGACCGAACGGCGCCAACCAGATTGCTGCACTCGCTAATATGCCGAGTTCGGCGACTGTGAGGCCGAACTCCTCGGCTATCGGTCCGGTGAAGGGTGCGAAGGAGAACCAGATGAGAAACGAGAAATTGAAGCCCACAGTCGCCAGTAGGAGGGTCCGGTACTTCGTCATCCGTATCGGACTCTTCACTGCTGGTCACCCCCTGCCACGCTGCGGTCAGATGGACCTGTTTGCCGCCGACTCCGTGCCGCTGCACACTCGCTGGTCGGGTCGACAGCATCGATCCGTCGCGTCGTCTCCCGTTCGATACGTCTCGCCGTTCGGTCCCATTCGATGTTCGACATTGTGTGTGCAACGCGGTGCGTGTGCGGTTCGCTTTCGGCTGCGACGCTCCCACAGGCGGAATGCGAGTACGCTCTTCGGTACAGGACTGTCTGACGGGGTGGCGAGACAAAAACCGGACGGAACTGCGACCGGTGTGTCGGCCACCTCCAGTCACGTCTCGCTGTTCGGTCACTCACCCGACTCGTCGGCTCCCGTTTCACGTGGGTCACGGCGCTCGATCCGACTGGTGTGTGTCCGTCAAGCCTGCCAGACGACATTCGGCTCGCCTCCCTGCATCGGAGGCGGTAATGTGTCCGTCTGGTGAGAGACAACCGGACTCGGTGACTCGGAGCGTCTCACGCCGACCGTGAGCTGTCGTCTGCACCGGATTCAAGCGGCGAGACGGCAACGGCACACTGTTTGAGGTTCGGCTCAGCCGACTCGGGATCGACCACCGGGAGCGTGAGTCTGTTTACCTCCGGATGGTGGACCGGAAGCCAGACCATCCCCGGCGGGATGGCGTCATCTCGCTCGACTCGGCTCTCAACTGACCCTCGGCGTGATTCAACGACTACCCGATCAGACTCGAGCGACGCGGCGTGTGCCCGGATCGTCTTTGGGTGGACCCGCGCGACCGGGGGGTCGCGTTCATCGGCTCGGGTTCGCACGCCGGTGTTGTACGCGTCGGCCCGGCGGGCAGTCGTAAGGGTGAGGGGGTATGCCTCGTCTGTCGGTTCTGCGAGGGCACTGTGTGTTCCCCTCGAGAAGTGTGCCAGAGTTGATGACGTCGGAAACGACCAGTCCCCGTCGGTCAGGTAACGGTAGCCCCCCTGCGTCTCTCCATCCGGCGCCGGCCACCGGACGGCCCCTTCGGTGTCGAGTCGCTCGTAGGTGATACCAGACAGGTCAGCAGACGTCCCGGCCGTCAGCGCTGTCAGTTCTGTAAAGACCGCCTCGGGATCTGGAGTCGTGTGCTCGAAGAGGGACAGCTCCATCCGATTGGCAATTTGTGCGATGATATTGATGTCCTGTCGGGCGGCTCCCGGCGGCGCTGTCGCTGCCCGAACCCGTGAAACCGTCCGCTCCATGTTCGTGACGGTCCCTTCGGACTCTCCCCACGTCGCCGCTGGAAGGACGATGTCGGCGAGGTCAGCCGTCTCGGTTCGGAAGGCATCTTGCACGACGAGAAACGTGTCCTCGAGCGCCGTCTGGACGACCGACGCGTCCGGCATCCCAGCGACAGGGTTCGTGGCGACCGTCCAGCAGGCGTCGACTAGCCCGTCCCGGAGTGCGTTAACAACGCCGACCGGGCCGGGTCCGGAGTCGGCCGGCAGATCAGCGGCCGTGACGCCCCACGTCTCAGCGACCGCGTCACGGTGGTCGGGAGCCTCGAATGGACGGTGTCCGGGCCAGGTGCCCTTCGCAGAGCAGACGCGCGCGCCCATCGAGTTCGCCTGACCCGTCAGCGAGAACGGACCGCTCCCCGGCCCAAGGTTGCCCGTCGCCAGACAGAGGTCGATCAGCGCCCGCGCCGTCGCGGTCCCTTGGACGCTCTGGTTGACGCCCATTCCCCAGTAGACGAGCGTCGGGTCGGCGAACGCCTCGGCCAGAGCCGCGACCGTCTCGGCAGTCACGCCAGCGGTGGCAGCGGCCGCCCTCACCGACGGGAGGCGCGCTGCCAGCGCGTCGAAGCCGGTCGTCACTCGCTCGACAAACGCCTCGTCTACGCCGTCGGTCTCGACAAGAGCCGCTAGGACGGCCCGCGCGAGCGCCAAGTCCGTCCCTGGCTCGGGCTGCACGTGTCGGTCGGCGTCCTCAGCCGTCTCGCTGTCGACCGGATCGACAACGACGAGCTGGCTGTCCGGGTCGGTGGCGCTCTCCGCGATCCACCGGTACAAGACTGGATGGGCGACGGCCGGATTCGCCCCCCAGATCAGGTGCGTACGTGCCTCCGGGATGTCGTCGTACGTCGGCGGTGGCGCATCGCTCCCGAACGTCTGGTGATAGGCCGTGACCGCCGAGGCCATACAGAGCGTCGTGTTCGCATCGTAGTAGCGCGTTCTGAACCCACCGCGAGCGAGTTTGCCGAGGGCGTACGCCGCCTCGTTCGTCTGTTGGCCGCTGCCGAGCACGGCCACGCCGTCCCGGCTCGCCTGCAGCGCCGTCTCGAAGCGTTCGGCGATGATGTCGAGCGCAGTGTCCCAGTCGGTCGCGACGAGGTCACCGCCGTCGCGGACGAGCGGGCGTGTCACGCGCTCGCCGCCCGAGACCGTCTCGTCGATTCCACGCCGGCAGGCTTGGCCCCGGGTGACGGGATGTGTTGGGTCGCCGCGGACAGCGACGAGGCCGCGGCCGTCCTCGCCGTGCTGCTGAAGTCCGCAACCGACCGCACACCGGAGACAGGTCGTTGGCGTCCACTCGCTCATCCGTCCGGATCACCCTCCGGCAACGCCACGATAGCGGCCACAGGACGGGGCCCGCCCCGCGGCCAGCGTCGCACACTGAACACACGATCCCTAGCAGGGCGAGCGTCCTGAACCCGTCGAAAGCCGCCAGGCTCACGCGTCGTCAGACGATCTCTGCAACGGCTTCGCGGAGACTCAGTCCCTCGCCGACGACGTCCCGGCGGTAGTGCATGTACACCGCGCCGAGCGGCGGTTGGAGGATGTACGCCAGCGCGATGGGGAGGACGGCCTCGGCGGGCACCGAGCCGGCCGCGACGACGATGGCCACCGCGATGGAGAGGTTGCGCATGCTCGTTGCGTACACCAGCGCGATGCCGCGCTCGGTGTCGAGCAGCGCCCGCCCGAGTCCCGCGCCGACTGCGAGGAGAACGGCGTAGAAGACCACAAGCGGGACGATAGTGCTGGCGGAGGCGACCGGGTCCGCGAGGATACTCTGTGAGCGCATCGTCATCGCGATGAAGACGATGAACATCACGCCCACGGAGCTCAGGCCGCCGAACGTCGGCTTGAGTCGCTTGAACCCGTCGGAGCCGTACTGCCGGAGCAGCACGC
>CAYZJQ010000186.1:0-3678 GCA_964478805.1 uncultured Halobacteriales archaeon
ACCACCGCACACCCCTCGCTCTCGTGGTCGAGGTCGTACGCCCCGACGGACAGCGCCGCCGCAGCCGTCGACACCGCCGCCTCGTCCTCGTACACCGCCAGCACGTCCAGGCAGGGCACGCCCGCCACGTCAGGGATCGCCGTCGACCCGACGTGGCATACCCCGAGCAGGCCGTCGGCGGCCAGCGACTCGACGCGGTCGCGCTCGTGCTCGAAGCGGTCGGTCTCGAAGCGGTCGGTCCACACCGGGTCGTCGAGCAACGCCATCGGCTCGTGTGGCTCCATGCTCGCGACCGTACTGGCCGAAGGGAGAAGTATCTTATCAGTCGTTGGTAAGTTTAATCCTAATTACTACTTCGCGGCGGCGGGACTTGAACGTTGGGGCGCTTCTGTGGATATCGGCGGCGGGTCGCCTCGCCGTCGTGAGGACTCGCGTGTTCAGGTTCGGCTGGGATCAGTCCGCGCGCTCGGGGGTCCCGAACTCCGGCTCTCCGCCCGACCGCTCGAACGAGCCGCTCTGCTTCACGATGTCGAGCGCGGTCATCAGGTCGGTTCGCGAGATGAGCCCGACCAGGTCCTCACCCTCCATCACGAGCAGGCGGCCGACGCCGGTTCCCTGCATCCGGTCCAAGGCGTCCATCGCGTCTGCGTCCGGGCCAATGGTATGCAGTTCGCGACTCATCACCTCCTCAACGGTGAACGCGTCGCGCTCGACCTCTTTGACCGATTGGGCGTCCGCGAGCGTGACGACGCCAATGACGCGCCCGTTCTCCATGACCGGGTACCCAGTGTGCCGCTCCGAGAACATCCGTGAGAGCAGATCGGCGACGCTCGTGTCGGGGGCGACGGCCTTCACCTCCGGGCCCGGCGTCATGATATCACGGACAGTGACGCCCTCGAAGGCGGCGGTCATCGTCGTCCGCTGGGCCTCTGAGGAGGCACCGATGTAGATGAAGAAGGCGATGGCGATGAGAAAGAGGCCGCCGCCGCCGAACAGCCCGAACAACCCGAGCAGGATAGCGAACAGTTTCCCCACCTCGGCGGCGATCTGGGTCGCACGCGCATACGGCCGATTGCGCGCGAGCAGCGCCCGAAGCACCCGCCCGCCATCCATTGGGAATCCCGGGAGCATATTGAAGCCCGCAAGCGCGACGTTCATCACTGCGAGGTACGCGAGCAGGAAGCGCAGCGCCGCCACGGCGGTCGACTCTGCGGGGGTGACGAGCAAGAACGCACCATAGGAGGCGACGCCGAGCAGGACACTCACGAGCGGGCCAGCCAGCGCGATATTCAGTTCCTGTTTCCAATCTTCGGGCATCTCAGTCAACTGGGCGACGCCGCCGAACAGCCACAGCGTGATGGAGGCGATAGGAAAGCCGTAGCGCATCGCCGTCAGCGAATGGCCGAGTTCGTGAAGAACGACCCCGACGAACAGCCCAACGGCCGCGACGGCGCCGACGGTGAAGGCGATGCTCGTGGTGCCGGTGAGCGCGGCCACGTCCACTGCCGCCGACGGGCCGAGCACGCCGTTCAGCAGGTTGGCGTATTCACCGAGGCTGGTCGCGATGAGGTACGCGAACAGCGGCAGCACGAGCAGAAACGTTAGGTCGAGCTTGATCGGGATGCCGAACAGCCGGCCGATCTGGAAGCTTCGCATACTGAGACTACGGCTCCACGGGAACTTAACGAAACGGTCCGGCGCCAGCGTTTAGCCCCCGGTCGATGTACGTGTACACATGTCTTCACATGACAACCACGAACCGGGGGCAGAGCGCGCGGCGCCGCTCGTCCGCCGCGCCGAGGAGATCGAGTACGAGCAGGTCGATGCGGCGCCAGGGCTCTCAAAAGGTGTCCTCTTGGGTCCTGGCCACGGTACGCCGACGCTCGCCGTACGCCGGTTCACGCTCGCGCCTGGTACCGAAGTCCCGAAACACACCAACGAGATCGAGCACGAGCAGTACGTGCTTGCGGGCGAGTACGTCGTCGGGCTGGGCGATGAGGAGTACACCGTTAAGCCGGGCGATTCGGTCCATATCCCGGCCGGCGTCGTCCACTGGTACCGGAATGAGGGTGATACCGAGGGCGCGTTTCTCTGTGCGGTGCCGAATGGCGACGACGCCATCGCACTGGTCGACTCCAAGTGAACAGCCACCCGTCAGTACGGCGTCCGCGAGGGTGACCGCCTGAGTAACGGGCATAACATTTTGATGGGCACACCCCTAACAGCTATATACACCATGTGTCACGTTAGCAGGCTCGGACAGATGGTTACCAACGGGATTGGATCGATTTTCGAGCGCATCCGCGAGCGCGTGGTCCGGGATGGTGAGGCCGACAGCGACGCTGCGGGCGACCGGGTGCCGGCCGACCCTGAACCGGCCGACTGAGCACTGCCGCCGGCGGCAATCATCGGAGGCGTTTTGTCGTTGTCCCGCCGAAGAACGGACGTGTCTCAGCAGGTCGCCGCCGTCGACACCCTGTTTCTCCACGGGCGGTCGGACGGCGACGTCACGGTCGCGGTCGAGCGCGACGACGAGCGGGTACTCCACGGTCGACTCGAATTGAAGCAGACGGACGCTGGCCCGCGACCGGCTCGGCTGCGCGTGCAGGACGGTTCCGACGAGGTGCCTCGACCCCCGGACCAGTTCATCGAGATTGCCCGGCGCGCGGCTCGCATCCGCATCTCGGAGCAGACCCCACGCAGTGACCGTGACCGCCTGCGAGCGATGTTCGCTGGCTATCAGCTCGACGGGAAGGTCAAAGCCGTCCGTACCTGTCGGTACTGTGCGAACTCCGGCCGCTATTCGCCACTGACGGCGGAGACTGCCATCCGCGCCGACGACGAGTTCATCTGTCCCGACTGTGCGATGCGTGAACTCGAACGAGAAGCGAACTTCCGCGGGTTGCGCTCCGGTGCCCGACAGCGGCTCGAGGACTTGCTCTTGGAGGTGCAAGATCTTGAGCGGATCACCGACCTCCTATCGGGCGATCTTGACCCAGAGGTGACGCGGTTCGATACCGTCTCGGCGACAACTGACGAGATCGAACTCGTTGATACCGCGACGCTCACCCTCCACCCGGGCATCCAGTCCAAACTGGAGGCACGGTTCGACACCCTGCTCCCGGTGCAGAGTCTCGCCGTCGAGAACGGCGCCGTCGACGGGCGCGACCAGCTGGTCGTCTCGGCGACCGCCACGGGGAAAACGCTTATTGGCGAGATGGCCGGGCTCGACCGAGTGCTGAACGGGAAGGGGAAGATGCTCTTTCTCGTCCCTCTCGTAGCGCTGGCCAACCAGAAACACGAGCAGTTCCAAGAGCGGTACGGCGACGTTGCGAACGTGACCATCCGGGTCGGCGCCTCCCGTATCAACGATGATGGAACCCGCTTCGACCCGAACGCTGACATCGTCGTCGGCACCTATGAAGGGATTGACCACGCGCTCCGCACAGGGAAGGACCTCGGCGAGATCGGGACGGTCGTCATCGATGAGGTCCACACCCTCGGCGAAGAGGGCCGGGGCCACCGGCTCGACGGACTGATATCACGGCTGAAGTACTACACTGAGTCGCGCAACCAGGAAACTCAGTGGGTATATCTCTCCGCGACCGTCGGCAACCCCGAGCAGCTCGCTGGGCAGTTGGGCGCGACCCTCGTCGAGTTCGAGGAGCGACCCGTCCC
>CAYZJQ010000187.1:0-3550 GCA_964478805.1 uncultured Halobacteriales archaeon
TGACCGCGCCGACGCCGGCGTCCGCGCTGATGCACGCCGGCTTCGTCAACGCCGGCGGGATCCTCCTACTCCGCTTTGCGCCCGTCGTCACCGTCGACGCCACGCTCATGCTCGCTATCGTCGCCGTCGGGGCCGCAAGCGCGCTGGCGGGGAAGTTTCTCAAGTCCGTCCAGGCGGACGTCAAGGGCCAACTCGGCTGCTCAACAGTCGGCCAGATGGGCTTTATGCTCATGCAGGCCGGGCTCGGCTTCTTCGGCGCCGCCATCACACATCTCATTCTCCACGGGTTCTACAAGGCCTATCAGTTCCTCGGCGCGAGCGGGCGGATCGACCGCACCGCACCCGCATCGACGGCGACGGACGTACCGGCCACCAGCGTCGGCAGCACCGCCGCGACGCTGCTCACCGGGCTCGCCGGCGGCGCAGTGTTCGCAGTGTTGACGGGGAAGGGAACCACGCTCGACAGCGGCCTCCTGTTGACGCTGTTCGTCGTCCTCACCACGCTCCACGCGGCGCGCCACGCCGTCAGACAGACGTCGCTGTCCGCACGGCTCCGGTACGGTGCCGTCCCCGCAGTGTTCCTCCCGGCGATCGTCGTCTACGCCGGCGTCTACACCGCGGTGACGGGGCTGCTAGTCGACCTCCCGGTCGTCACGGCACCGGCCGAGTTGAGCCTCGGCCACGGCGTCGTCGTCGCCGCCTTCCTCGCTGGCTACATCGCGATGGAGACCGGCATCCACACGCGCAGTACGCGGCTCTACGTAGCACTGGTCAACGCCGGCCAGCCCGCCGCGGATACCGTCCTCACGGCCACGGAGGAGTACAATGACCAGTAACACCACCAGCACCCACCACGATATCCACGACCGCATCGAGAAGGCAGCGACCACCGTCGGCGCCGTCTGGCCGCTGCACTCGTTCGTCACGGCCAACCCGCTCGCGGGGTTCGAGGACCTCCCGTTCGACGAGGCGGTGACGCAGGGAGCCGACCTCTTCGGCGGGCATGGCTACCCTAGTGCCGCGACGTTTCGGCGGGCGCTCGAGACCGGCCAAATCGACCCCGATATCCTCGAGACCGAACTCGCCGCGCGTGGCTACGAGGCCGCCCCCGAGACGCTCCTCGACCGTCTTGACACCACCGTCCCAGCGGCCGCACCCGACCCGGCCGTCGAGCGGGTCGACCGCGTCCTGACCAAGTGGCTGGCGATGTTCCTCGATGAGGGACAAGCACAGTGGCCGATGCCGAACCGCGAGGCCGGGTTCTACGCCGCCGTCCGTGGCGTCGCCGCCGCCGACGGGGCGATTCCCGACGGTGCCCTCACCGACCGGCCGGCGACGCCGGGTGCCGCCATCGAGGCGGTCCTGGCATCGTACCCAGAAAGCCAGTGGGTGCCGATTTTCGAGGAGCAACTGGCCGCACTCCCCGGCTGGACCGGCCTCATCAAACAGCGTGCCGACAGCGACAGCCCCTGGCAGTCAGCACACCCGATCACCCTCGCCGACTACCTCGCGGTCCGGCTCGCCCTGCTTGATGGCGTCGGCGTCGACCTCTCCCCCCCGACCGGGCCCGACACCACCGAGGCCACGCCGACCGACGACCTCGCGGCGGCGTTCCTGACCGCGTGGGAGGCGACCTACCGGACCGGCCTCGTCGACCGCGTCGCCGCCGAGAGCCGCACAGCTGCCGAAACCGAGTCGACGGACCGGCCGGCCGCACAGCTGGTGTTTTGTATCGATACCCGCTCCGAGGTCATCCGCCGGCACGTTGAGGCGACGGGCGCGTACGAGACCCACGGCTACGCCGGCTTCTTCGGCATTCCAATGGAGTACCAGGGGTACGACGATGCCGTGGCGACGGCCGCCTGTCCGCCGATCCTCGAGCCGACGACCCGAATCACCGAACTCCCGACTGGCGGCGCCACCCAGGCACACCACGATCGTTGGCGGCGCCTGACGACGGCCGCACGCGAGGTCGTCGAGACGCTGAAGTCGAACGCCGCGGCCGCGTTCGGCTTCGTCGAGAGCGCCGGAAGTGGCTATGGGCTGGCGCTTGCGGCTCGGACGCTCATGCCCGGCCGCGTCGCCAACTTAGTCGACACCGCCGACACGGCGCCCGACAGCCACGAGTTCTGCACCCAGACGGTGGGCTACCAGCACAGCTACATCGACGACCTGCCGGTGGGGCTGACGACCGACGAACAGGTCGCGTACGCCGCGGCAGCGGTCGAACAGATGGGGTGGGAGACGTTCGGCCGCCTCGTCGTGTTCACCGGCCACGCGAGCGAGACGACCAACAACCCCCACGCCGCAAGCCTAGACTGTGGCGCCTGTGCTGGCAACCCAGGCGGGCCGAACGCACGCGTCCTCGCGGCGATCTGTAACGACCCGGACGTCCAGGCAGGACTGCGCGAGCGCGGTATCGCGGTGCCCGATGACACCGTCTTTCTGGCCGCCGAACACACCACGACGACCGACGAGATCAATCTGTACGACGACCACGTCCCCGCGAGCCACGCCGACGACCTCGCGCAACTGCGCGCCGACCTCGCGACGGCCCGCGAGCGTGCGACGGCCGAGCGCGCCGCGGCCATGGACGCCGCGGACTCAGATGCCGTCAACGAGACCCGGCGGCGCGCCGCCGACTGGGCGGAAACCCGCCCGGAGTGGGGGCTGGCCGGCAACGCCGCCTTCGTCGTTGGACCGCGCGAGTTGACCCGCGACCTCGATCTGGACGGGCGGGCGTTCCTCCACTCGTACGACTGGGCGACCGACGCCGAGGGCGACGCGCTCGAGGCGATCCTCACGGGCCCGATGGTCGTCACCCAATGGATCAACACCCAGTACTACTTCGCGACGGTCGACACCGCGGTCTACGGCAGCGGGTCGAAGGTGACCCACAACCCCGTCGGGAACGTCGGCGTCTACCAAGGCAACGGCGGCGACCTGATGGCCGGGCTGCCCGCCCAGTCGGTGCTGGCGGCTCACGACGAGGTCTACCACCAGCCGCTCCGGCTGTCGACGGTCGTTCACGCGCCCGTCGACCGCGTCACCGACGTGCTGGCGGCCCACGACCACCTGCAGACGCTGCTGGACAACGACTGGCTCTCGCTGACGGTCGTCGACCCACAGCAGGCCCACCGCGCGTTCGAGTACGACAGCGACCTCACTTGGACGCCGATGGCGGGGCCGACCGACACCGCCACGCCCGAGCAACAGGTGTCGGAGCCACCCGCTGCGACCGACGATTGAGCTGCCAGAGACTCCAGGGCGGCTCCGCGTCTAAACGATGCAGTCAGGGGACCGTCACAACCTCACCACCGTGGTCACGGTGGCCCCGTCCAGGTCCGTCTGCGACGGGCGTCAAGGGCTGGTTGGGTCCGGGTCACTGCCAGTCGTTTCCTGTTGGTCTGTACCCGGCATCGGTTGACGCGCACGTTCACAGTGTCGAGACTGCGTAAGCTACCCACGACTGAAGTCGGAGGCGTTCCCCCACAAGGGTTTCAGCCCACGCTTCGGCCACCGCCGAGGGCGGGGTGCACGACGGCGGGGC
>CAYZJQ010000188.1:0-3525 GCA_964478805.1 uncultured Halobacteriales archaeon
TCGTCGTCTTGCCCGAGGCGGTCTCGCCGACGACGAAGACGGTCTGTTCGTTCTCCATACACAGCCACAGATAGGCCGCCAACTCCGGCGAGAGCGTCCCCCACTTCGTAATCTGGAAGATCGACAGCGGAACGTCCTCGCCCTGGCGGATGGTCAGCGACGGGCCCTTGATCGAGACATCGTCCGAGTAGATGATGTTGATCCGCGAGCCGTTCGGCAGCGTCGAGTCGATGATGGGATCCGAGTCCGACACCGGGTGGTCCATCCGCTCACCCATATTGCGAATCCAGTTGGAAAACTGCTCGTTATCGCCGAAATCAACCGTCGTCTCGACCATCCCGAACACACCGTGGTCGACGTAACAGGCGTGTGGGCCGATCACGTGGATGTCCTCGTTGTCGGGGTCGGCCATCACGGGTTCGAGCGGGCCCAGCCCGACGATATCCCGCTGGAGCACGTAGCGAAGCCGGTCGTAGGTCGCCTGGTCGACCGCAAACCGGTCGCCCAGCAGCGAGGCCCGCGCCTGGTCGAGCAGCGAGCCCGGGCCGTCCCCGACAGTGAGGATCTCATCGACCAGTTCGTCCAGGTGGGCGGTGAAGTCGGCATCGCCGGCCGGAGCCGGTTTGGTCACCGAGCGGTCGAGTACCTCCGCACGCACCTTTTCATACAGGGCGTGGTCGCTACCCTGCAGCGTCGGCTCGAGACAGTAATACGTCGTCTCCGCGCCCGGCTGGCCGTGGACGTGTGCGTAGATCGGGGGATCGGCGGGAAACAGCACGTTCGGCTTTGCCGTGGCGTGTTCGTCGGTCGGCTCCTCTGCAAAGACGGGGTAAGTCCCCGTTCGCTCGTGAAACGCCTGGAGATGGTCGCGGACGTGCGCGTGCTCGTCGGTGACGGCGCGGAGCTCCTCTGTGAGCCGGGTGTTTGCGTTCATGCGATCGTCCTCGATTCAATGACGATGCCGCGGCCCTGCTGGACGGAGAACCCGATGGTGTCGTCCACCGGGCGAGCCATCCCTGCAAAGCGGCGGACTAATGCTTTCTTGCGGATCTCCTGGCCGATCGTCTCGCTGTGCAACTCGAGATAGACATCGGCGGCGCCGCGCAGTGGTCTGAGTGCCCGCTCGGTCAGCGTCGCCGGGTCGACGGTGAGGATCGCGAGCTTGCCGGCAGCCAGCGGCTGGTCGAGCCGCGAGACGACCCGCTCCATCGCGCGGTCCTCTTCGCCGGAGCCCAGCGTCGCCCCGAAGGTCGGGTCGTTGCGACACAGCCGGCCGACCCCGTCGACGGCCAGCACGTCGTTGGCCCAGAGCCCGCCCGCTTCGAACAGCGGCGGCAACAGCGGCCGGTCGCTGTCGACGGGCGCGTAAAAATAGCGCAGCCGGCCGGCCAGCAGATGCTCGACGATATCGTACGACAGCGAGTGCATCTGGTCGATGTATCTGCTGGCGCCACCTTCCGTCGAGACCGCCGTCACGGCCGTCGCCTCCTCACACAGCCCATAGACGAATCGCGAAACCATGACGGACTTGCCGGCGCCGGTCTCGCCTTCGAGCAACACGAGACTCCCCTCGGGGAGCCCGCTCCCGATGGCGTGGTTCACGCGGTCGCGCCCTTCCAATCCGATCGAGTAGTGGTTCATGTGCGGAATCGGAGCGTCTCGCGGTCGCTCCCGGCGATGACCGTCGCGCGGTGGTCACCGGCCGCGAGTGAGCGGTCGATCACGATCCGCACCACGTCGCCGTCCGTCCACGCCCCGCTGCCGACGGTCTCGACGCTGTACTCGCCGGGCGATACGTACTGACCGTCGACCAGCACCTCGACGGCGGACCCCGCCGTTGGGATCGTGCGGTCGCCGGTGTTTTTCACCAGCAAGACAAGTTCCGTATCGCCGTCGCTGTCGCCCTCGTAATCCCGGACGATCGCATCACTGCCCGGGTCGCTGATGATCTCGACTTCGGTGTCGATGCTCTGGGCGACGGCCGCACCGCGGTCGTCGAGTGAGGCGCTGATGCCGCCGACCGTCGAGACCATCACCCCGGAGACCCCGGCGGCGATGCTCACGGCCGCGATGAAGATGACGAGCGTCGAGATCGACGTACTCGCCATCTCAGGCCACCTCCGCGGTGGCGGCCACGCCCGGCCCGGTCGTGATCTTCACGCGGGTTGCGGTCCGGTTGTCGACGGTGAGCGTCAGCGTCTCGCCCGGCGCCCATACGTCCGTGGTCGTGGTCCCCTCCACCGCCGTCTCGTCGGGGACGACGACCGTCCCGTCGACGAGCAGGTCGACCTCCGAAACGGCAAGCGTGCTCGCGCCGGTGTTGTTGATCTCGACCGTCAGGGTGGTCGCGTTGCCGCTGGTCGCCGCGGCGGCGATCTCGATATCGGTGTTTTGTCGCGTCAGCGACCGCTCGTCGTCCGCGGCAAGCGCGTCGGCACGCCGCTCGGTGTAGCGGTCGACGGCGGGATAGAGGGTTGCGGCGCTCACCAACAGGCCGATGAACACCACGGCGGTTGCCCCACTGACGCTGAACCCCATCTATATCGTGTCGAGTTCGGCAAGGACGGTGAGGTACTCGTGCGAGGCCTGGTGTTCGGCGCCGGTCGGCTCACGCGGCTGCATCGGGTCGACGAACACATCGAGTGAAGGGCCGCCGATGATATCGATGAGCCGGCGTTTCACCTCGGGTGAGATCCACCTGACCTCTTCGTAGTGTTCGACCGCGCGTAACGCGCCCGCGGGCCCGGACCGTTGTATCAGTGCGCCGAGCCACTCCATCGCGAGCACCTCGCCCGCATAGCCCTCCGGCAGGGTTTCGAGCAGCGGCGGATGCCCGCCATCAGCTGGCGCGGTGTCGTGAGTGCGGTTACCCGTGTCCGGTGCAGCTGAGGGCGTCGGGTCTCTTGTGGGTGCTGCCGTGGACGCAGCCGACCTGTCGTGGTCCGGCTCGGGCGTCGCGGCCGCTTCTTGCTCCGCTGCCGGTGTGTCCGCGTCGTCGTCTGCGGATTCGTGTGCTGGCGGCTCCGCAGCCGGCTCGTCGTCGCCCGTGTCGAGGTCGTCGAAGCCGATCACCGACGCGTCGGCGTCGGCGGGGTCGGTGGCGTCGTGACTCGCCTGCCCGGTCCCGTTCTGCCTCGCGTCCGCCTGCCCGCCATCCACGAAGGGGTTCTCCTCGGCCATCAGGCGGTCGTAGACGCCGGTCAGCTGGCGGACCGTCTCGTTCATCTGGTCGATCGAGTCCGCCATCTCCTCCTGTGAACTCTGAACCGCGCGCACGGCCGACTCCGTCGAGTCGATGTCGTCTTCCAGCTCGCTGATGCGGACGTCGAGTTCTGCGGGATCCGGTCCGTCCGGCTCGGCTGGCTCGGCTGGCTCGGCTGGTTCGCCCTCCAGTTCGGTCGGCTCTGCGGCCGTGGGCTCGGCGTCCGCGTTCGTGTCGGCATCTTCAGCGGGCGATGCTGGCTCGTCGTCGTTGGTGCGTCCGAACATTGTGGTGAGTCGCTTGAACATTCGTCATCGCGCGGG
>CAYZJQ010000189.1:0-3492 GCA_964478805.1 uncultured Halobacteriales archaeon
GGGCGAACGCACTCGTCACCGAAGGGACCGACGTACCGGCCAACACGCTCGTCGCTGGCATCCCCGCCGAGCCGGTCAAAGAGTACGAGACGTCACCGTGGGCCGCCGCCGGTGATGAGTATGTCCGCCTGAAAGAGCGCCACGACGCGACCAGCGAGCGCCTGGAGTGACCCACCACACCGTGGCGGACGGGCGTCCAAGCCCTGTGCTGACATGTCACGGGTCTTTTAACTTCTCGCGAGACCACACAACAGTATGACGATACTCGCGGCTGTCGACGGGGATTACGACGAAGACCCCGTCGTTCAGACGGCCTACGATCTCGCGACGGCGTACGACGACCGACTCGTCGTGCTGCACGTGATGAGCAACGAGGAGTTCGCGGACAAACAGGAGTCGACGCCGGAGTATTACTTGGAGAACGCCGAGGAAACCGCCCGGAACGTCGGGCGGCGGGTCACCCGCGGCTCGCTCGGCGGCATCGGAGACACAGAGTTCCGAGGTGAAGTAGGCCCCATTGCTGAGACGGTCATCGATGTCGCCTGGGAGCTGGAGGCACGCTATCTCGTCATTGGGGGCCGCCAGCGCACGCCGGTGGGGAAGGCGCTGTTTGGCTCCATCGCCCAGACGGTCCTCACCGACGCCGGACGACCAGTCGTCTCGGTCGTCACCGAGGCGTAAGAACCGTTATCCAACGACGAGATACGTCCGGCCGCCCTTCCGCTCAAGGCCGACCGCGGCGTCGGTGCGACGGGCGTAGGCTGCGACGCGTGCCGGGGAGAGCCCAGAGACATCGATAGCGTCGGCAGCGCCGGTGAGCCACGCTGCGGGCGGCATCTCCGTCGGGCGGTCCGGCTCCGATTCCGCCGTGTTGACCGTATCGAGAGTGGTGCTCATACAATCCGATAGTGCCGTCAGCCTTCTTAACCTCGGCCTAGTGCGCGGTGAAAGTGAAACTGATACCGACGGCTCACGCCTCCTCGCGGACCGGGTTGTAGGCGCCGTTGATATCCCACTCGTGGATGCAGTGTGGAGACCCCTGAGCCCCGTCGATGACCCAGTTGACGCTTCCGTCGTCCCAGCGGTCCTGCCGGCCACACCGCTCGCACGTCCGCTCGGCGGGTGGTACGATGGTCGCGGCCATACCCGATTGTTAGACGGACGCCGGCTTGAACCCACCGGCGCGAGTCGCTGTCGGGCAGCATTTATCCGCGGCAGTACTACCACCGGATGATGGTTCGGAGACGCCGTCTGCTGGCGACGGCCGGAGCGGGACTGGTGAGTTGTCTCGCCGGCTGCGGCGAGCAGGAGCCGACGACCCCGGCCGCACTGCGCTTCTCCCTCCCAGGGCTTGAGGCCGGAACCGTCCCGGTCCGCAACACCTGTGATGGCGCCGGCGTCTCCCCGCGCGTCGAGATCGACGCCGTCCCGCCGCCGACGGAGTCGCTCGCCCTGACCGCGACGTTCCCCAACGATGTGGCCAACCAGGTGACACTGTGGACGCTATGGAACCTCCCGCCTGACACCCGGGAGATCCCGACGGACGTACCGGCGACGGCGACTGTCGACGCGCTGGGTGGAGCACGACAGGGTCGCAACGCCCGCGGCGATCTCGGCTATCTCTCCGTCTGTCCGCCGCCCGGACAGCCCTACACCCACTGGTTCACGCTGTATGCCTGCCGGCGCGAGCTCCCGCTTGAGGCCGGATCATCACGCGACGCGCTTGCAGAGGAGTTGGAGACCGCAACCCTTGCCTCCCGGCTCGTGCGCGCTGACTACGAACGGCGAGCGTCGACGAACACCACCTCGTCGTAGCGCTCTCCGTCAATGACAGTCTCCGCCCTCTCGTCGGTCTCCTCAAGTCCACACGCTGTATAGAATGCCCGACCGGCTTCGTTCGCGGCCAGCGTCATCGCCCGGACCCGCTCGCTTCCGCGGTCGAACAGCTCCGTCCGGGCAGCTTCGAGCAGCGCGCGCCCGATTCCCTCTCCACGCGCGTCGGGGTGGACATACAGCCTGAGGATGCTTCCTTCGGTCTCGGCCGTGTGCCCCTGCTCGCTCGGGCCGAACGCCTGGACGAAACCGACCGGCTCGCCGCCGCGGTCAGCGACAACCACGAGATACGCAGGGTCCTCGATGTCGCGGGCCATTCGCTCGCTGTCGTACCAGTCGCGTGCGGCCTTGCCGGGGCGGTCCCGGTTCAGAACATCGGGATAATCGTGCTCCCACGCCGCCGCCGCGACCGCCTCGACGGTCGTCGCGTCGTCCGACTCGGCCGTCCTGATCGTCAGGTCGTCGGGCATAGCAGGATGGTACCGTTCCACATGCAATACCGTTGTGCCACACGGCTAAGCGGCTGGCCTCCAAAGACCGGCCATGGGTTATCACACGTTCGACATCGAGCGGGCAGGTGCGCTCGAGGACCCGTCCCGGTTCGCCTATTGTTCCGTGGAGGAGTTGGTCGCGCTGGTCGACCCGAGCGAGGCCGCGACGATCGCGGACATCGGCAGCGGGACCGGTTTCTACACCGACGAACTCGCACCGTTCGTCGACCAGGTGTACGCGGTCGACGTGCAAGCCGAGATGCACGACATCTACCGCGAGAAGGGCGTCCCCGAGAACGTCGCTTTGATGACGGCTGAGGCCGCGGACCTCCCGGTCGCGGACGGCGATCTCGACGGCGTTTTCTCGACGTTCACCTTTCATGAGTTCGCCGCACCGGCGGCGCTGACGGAGCTCACCCGCGCGCTTGCCCCGAACGGCCGGGTCGGCATTGCCGACTGGTCGGCCGACGGGGCGGGGGCGGCCGGCCCGCCGCGAGCGGAACGGTTCTCTGCAAGCGAGGCCACGTCGATGTTCGAGGCTGCAGGGTGCACCGTCACGGCGGTCAGCGAACGCCGCGAGACGTTCACCCTGGCAGCGCGCGGGCCGGAGTGAGCCGTGGCGGCTGCAAGCCCCGCCAGCGGTCGAGCGCTCCGGCTGACGTAGCGAAACTGCCCAAACGTCCACCTTATTCGCGCAGCCTTAGCCGACTACTAGGCATATCCCAGTGAATTAGGGAACGCCTTTTGCGTGGGTCATGACTATCACCTAATATGCAACATAACCCATCCAGCGGGAGCGTGTCCACCTATGAGTGTCTTGAGTGTGGGACACGCGTCGAAGCCGAGACCGCGTGTGCCTGTCCCGACTGCTCAAGCGAGGTACGCAACGTCGGCGTCGTCGTCGAGTGAGTTCCCCCACGAGGAACGTCGTGGGCTTGCGCTTCGAACCTTTTTAATCAGAAGTCAGGGAGATCATCCGGCGCCTCGAATGCCGACTCCCACTCGACGTACTCCGCTTTCAGCACGTCCGAGACGACGCCACCCAGCTCCGTGAGGCCCGCGTTGATCGTCGAGACGGTGGTCCACGAGTCCAGGTCGGGGTGGAGCTGCCGCTCCTTCCAGTCCTCCGGGATACCGGGGGCGTGGTAGCCGACACGATCCGCGAAGT
>CAYZJQ010000190.1:0-3431 GCA_964478805.1 uncultured Halobacteriales archaeon
GAGTGGTACCGACCCCCGGGGATATGGACGGCGAGACGGCGCGGACGTCGGCCCTGCTGGGCTCGATTCACTTCGCCCAGCACGTCTTCCGCATCCTCCCGCCGCTCCTCCCGGTGCTGGCGCTGACGCTCGGCTACCCGCTGTGGCAACTCGGGGCGCTCGTCAGTCTCTACTTCGCGGGGTCGGGCTTCGGGCAGGCGCCGATGGGCGTCCTCGCGGACCGCCACGACCGGCGGCTGATCGTCCCGCCGAGCGTCGCGACGATGGGCCTCGGCTACCTCGTCGTCGGCCTCGCGCCGTGGCTCGTCGACACGGAGGCCGTCGCCGTCGAGGCGGCGGGCGCGTCGCTCACGACGGGCTTTCTCGTGATGGGCGCGGGGTCGCTCGTCGCTGGACTGGGCGCGAGCGCGATCCACCCCTGTGGCTACCCGCTGGTCGTCGCGAACGCCCCGCAGGGTCGGGAGGGCCGGGCGCTCGGGGCGTGGGGGAGCGCCGCGAAACTGGGCGACGCGGCGGCACCGCTCGCCGTCGCGGGCCTCGTCCTCGCCCTCGCGTGGGCGGACGTGTTCCTCCTCTTCGGCGTCGTCGGACTGGCCTACGGCGCGGCGCTGGTGCCGGCGCTGTCGTCGGGACTGGTCGAGACCCGCCCGGGCGGCGAGCGAGTCGAGGGGAGCGGCGAACGGGCCGCCGCCGACCGCCGGACGTACGTCTACCCCGTCGTCGCCCTCCTCGTCTTCTTCGTCGCCCGCGCGTTCTCGGAGAAGGGACTCAAGGCCTTCCTCCCGACCTTTCTCGCGACCGTCTACGGCTACACGCTGGGCGTCGGGGCGGTCACGCTCCCGGCGGAGTCGCTCGCGGACCTCTACTTCACCGCCGTCTTCCTCGTCGCGGCGGGCACGACGCTCGCCACGGGCCGCCTCGTCGACCGGTTCGACGCCCGGGCAGTGCTGGTCGGGATGTTCGCGGCCGCCGCGGGCACCCTCGTCGTCCTCGCGACGGGCGACCTGTCGCCGCTGGCCCTCCTCGTCGTCCTCGCCGCCCTCGGCGCGACGAACTGGGGGTGGGTGCCGGCGCGGGACGCCATCATGAGCGACATCACCCCGCCCGCGCGCGAGGGGCGGACGTTCGGCTACCTCCACACCGTGAGCCACCTGTTCAGCGCCGTCGCGCCCGTCGCCATCGGCGCGCTGGCGGGGTCGACGGGCCTGCGCGGGAGCTTTCTCGTCCTCGCGGCGGTGATGGTCGTCGCCGTCGCGGCGGTAGCGGCGCTGTTCAGCGACCGGGTGTACCGGCCGACCGAGTACGCGCGGCCGGCGGAGTCGGAGTAGACTAATCACCACTTTGTGTTCCTGTTATTGTGTTGACTATCGTCGTGTGTCAGTACTGGCCGTCAATCGACACAGGCTACGATGGCTCTGTTGAAATCCGCCTTCGGTGATAGGTTTCAGCAGGCGTGCTGAATAGAGGGCGCGCATCGGGCCCGTAACGGATCCTCCGGTACGAACAGATACGCAACACACCAGTGACGGATCTCTCCGAACCAGAGCCACTACCGGGATCGCACCGTCGCTACGAGGGTGGGTGGCAGAGACTGTCTTCCTCGAACGCCCGCCGCAGACGCCTCGTGGCTCGTACTCCTCATCGGTCGAGTGGCCGCGAATGGTCGACTCCTCGTACAACGGACGACGCGTCGTCCCGAACAGGGAACGGAGGAAGCCGCTATGTGTCCTTCCCGCGAGCGCTCACGTTCCAGACCTCCTCGACGCGGCTGTCGCGGATCCCCGGCAGGGTGTCGTGGAGGTTGATCGGGCCGTAGGCGTTCGGAACGACGAACTCGCAGCGGTCGCCGACGGACACGTCGGAGGCGTCGGCTACGTCCAAGAAGCCGTGCTCGGAGGACACCCGGGAGAACTCGATGTCGTCCCGATACTTCGGAACCGGCTTCGGATCGGCGATGTACGACAGGGTCTTTCCGCCGGCGTCGACGATAGCGCGGTCCCGGGTCGGCTTGGAGATCACCGTGGTGAGGACTGTGAGCGCGCAGTCCTCGCGGTCGATTTCGGGACGCGCCGCGAGCAGGGTGGCGTCGTTGAACACGTATCGACCGGGATCGAGTTCGGTCACGACGGGCTCGCGAGCCATGTACCGCGCCGTCGAGGAAGCGCCGGAGATCACGGTTTCCACCGGGAGACCCTCGGCTTCGATCGCCTCGACCGTTCGCTCGAGCCTGTCGGCGACTCCGGCGCACTCGCGCTCGTACCCCTCGACCGTCTTCCCCGCGGCCGGGACGTGACTATCGTGTCCGAGGATCCCCCGGAGCTCGAGGGCGGGCTCCTCGGCGATCAGGGCTGCCAGTTCGCTCGCTCCCTCGCCGGGGGCGACGCCCATGCGCTCGACTCCGATGTCGACCTCGATGATGACCCCGACGGTCGTCCCCTGACGGGCGGCCACGTCGGCGAGCGGGCGGGCGTTCCCAGGACAGTCCACGAGCGTCGCGAATCGGTCCGCGTGGTCGGCCACCCAGAGCAGCCGTTCGAGCTTCGGCCCGCTTACCACCGGGCAGACCAGCATCACGTCGCGCACGCCGGTCCGGACCATCACCTCAGCCTCGCTCAACTTCTGACACAACACGCCCGGGCCGTAGAGATCCTCCTGCTGTCGGGCGAGAGCCGGTATCTTGTGTGCCTTCGTGTGCGGGCGCACGCCAACACCGGCGTCGTCGGCGAGGTGGGCGATATCTCGGAGGTTGCGGTCGATGGCGTCGAGGTCAGCCACGACCGTGGGCGTCTCAAGCTCGTCCGTCGGAGTGCCGAGCGCCGGTCGAGTATCCGAGAAGGTCGGGAGCGACATGGATCCCACGTCGGAACCGACAGACATAGCGGTTTGCATAGTGCGATTCCCGAGGAGTCTCGGCGACGGCACCGACCTCGCTGCGAACGGGGCCGGGTGAACAGCGTCGTCCAACGCCGGTGTGGTGAGCCGTGGAGATCCTGATACTGCCGGCTATAGTCGGCAGTATCAGGAGCATTGACGCGGTCGCGACAACCACGGGTCGTAGAAAGGCGTCCATCCGCGCATCGCTGTGGAGCTCTGGCGAGTCGTGAATGAAGCCGATTCGGGGGTTCGTTCGTATGGTTCTCCCGTTCCGTCGAAATGTTCACCTGAAAACAGTCGTGGAGCCGTGATGTATGTATTCAGCACGATTAACTGAGGGGCGTCTCAGAGACCAATTCGCATATTGGATTTCATAGCCGATCCGGCCGTTGAAGACGAAATAAACACCCTGAGATAGGACCTCCGATAGGCACAAACATACTTTATTTGAATTATCTGCCGGTGTCAATCAAACCGCGATCTCGGTCTCGGCGGCCGCCGACGCCAGCGCCTCCCGGACCCGCTCGGCGGCGTCGTCGCCGTCGGTCTCGATGCGG
>CAYZJQ010000191.1:0-3421 GCA_964478805.1 uncultured Halobacteriales archaeon
AGTCTCGCCGCCCTCCTCGCCGCCGGACTGGTCGGCGACGGCGGCTTCGGCGCCGAGTTCGCACGGCCGCTCCGACGCGTCGCGCTGGCCGCCCTGCTCGTTGAGGCCGCAATCCCGGCCTACGTGTTCGTCGACGCGCGACGACGCGGCATCGACGGCGTCTGGGTCCACGTCGCCGCGCTGCCGGTGGTGAACGTCGTCGGCGTAGCCGCATATCTCCTCGAGCGGGAGCGTCTGGCACGCTAGTTGAATATGGCATGCCAGACGGTGACAACCGAGGGGGTGAGAGACACCCCGGATACCAGCGGTCAGCCGCGAGCTGACTTGCCGGTGAATCGCTCGCTCAGTGAGAGGGTTCTGGACTTGAGGGCACACTGGCCGGTGGCTGTCCGCCCTGACGACAGGTGGCCGCGACGGACAAACTGCCACCCGATATTCTTCGCCGCAGTATAACCCTCAGTTGGCAAGGGTCGACATCTGTATTATCGGTTCGTAGACCGTTAGGGGCGTTACAATCGACGTATGGGCCGGCCCGGATTTGAACCGAGGTACCGAGGACCCGATCCTCGAAGGATACCAAGCTACCCCATTGTCCCGCATCACGATGCAGTACACAGGCGTGTTTAACCGTTGCGACTCGCACGGGATCAGAGAGTGTACTGTTCGAACCGGCGGCGGGCGGACCGCGCCGAGAGCAGGGCGAGGCCGACCCCGACCGCGAGCGGGACTGCGACCCCGGCCCACCGGACGGTCGATGGTGGTAGCTCGGCGAGGCCGCGGGCGACGGTGCGGAACCACTCGGCGACCGCGAGGGCGGGGCCGCCCGCGAGGTCGAACGGGAGGGCGAACAGTCCGCCGACGATGAGGACGCCGACCGACCGGGCAGCCGCTGGCGTCACCGCGGCCAGTGCTGGCACGCCGACCGCGGTTGCGAGCACGGCCGAGTAACACAGCAGCGCCGTGACGCGTGGCGGGACGAGTTCACGGCCTCGGACGACGCGAACGGCCTCGGTCTGGGGGAGCAGAAAGCCGATCCCGGGGGCGAGTAGCGCCGCCGTGCCCACGCCGACGCCGGTGACGGCCGCGAGCAGCGCCGCGTCAACGGGCCCATGCCCCGTTGCGAGTGCGACGACGGGGACGAGTGCGGCGGGCGGGAGGCCGACGACGAGCGCCGAGAGGACGAGTCCGCGGACGTACGCGCGGCCGTCGGCGAGCGAGGTGAGCGTGAGGGGGAGGACGCGCCCTTCATCGCCGAGTGGATTGAGACCGAACGCGGCGCCTGCGGTCCACGCGACAAGCAGGGCGAGGCCAGGTGCGAGCGCGGCCGTCGGCACCGACCCGCGGCCGGTGACGACGTCGACGGCGACCGGGGCGACCGCTGCAAGCGGGACGACCAGGTACGAGAGCTTGCTGGGCGCGCGGCGCGCGAGCAGTAGCGCTCGCTGTGCGACCCGGCGGGTCGGCGCGGCGCCGAGGGCCGGAACAGTAAGCCGGCCCAGTCCGACCGCAAGCGGGTCACCGCCGTTATGATCGTGCGTCCGGCTGGGCGCACCGGTGTCGATCGCGTCGCCGAACCAGAGCCCAGGTGCGAGCCGCCCGGCAGCGGCCATTCCCACAGCGAGCCAGCCGCCGGTGATGACCACGCCCCCGAGGGCGTGAGCTGGCGAGACCGTGATCGGCGTTGCGACAAGGGCGAGATCGACCAGCCAGCCGACCGGGAGGATGTTGAGGCTACCGGCCACACCGCCGGTGGCCTGGGTAAGTAGATAGACGCCGAAGACGGCGATAACGGTGGCCACGCCGAACAGCGTCCGGTTGCGCGCGAGGACGGGCACTCTGGCGACCGCGAGTTCGACCGCGAGGCCGGCAACACGGGCCGTCACGACGGCACTGGCGACAAGCAGGAGCAGGCCAAGCCCGACCAGTGGGACCGTTACTGGTGATCCGGCGAGATATGCGATCACGACCCCGAGAGCCAGAACGGGAACGGTGACGTATGCCAGCGCGCGGGTGAGTTCGGCGAGCACGAGCCCAACCAGCACGGTCTTCGCCTCGACGGTCGAGAGCAGCAGCGGGGCCGCGTCCGGTCGGGCATCGAGAGTGACGACCCGCTGGGTGAGAACGGCGGTTGCAACCAGCCACTGGAAGGCGACCCCGCTTCGAGCAGCGGCGCCGACCGTGACCGTCTCGAGCGCGGGCGCCAGCGACACGAGCAGCGTGCCGACAAGGACGGCGGCACCACCGAAGACAAGGACGGCAGCGCCCAGTCCGAGCAGTTGAGTGCCGGAGATCGCACGGGCGCTCCGGCGCACCTCGACGCGCGCGATGGCGAGTGCGGTTCGGAAACTCATCGTTCCGCGGTGGGGGTGTCCGCGGGGTCGGCCGAGGTAACCTCGAGGAACACGTCTTCAAGCGTGCGGTCCCCGTCGGCCCGCCGCTTCAGGTCGGCAGGAGGCCCCTCAGCGACGAGGCGGCCGTCGGCGAGCACACCGACGGTGTCGGCGTGTTCATCGACGACGGGGAGAATGTGTGTCGACAGAAAGACCGTGGTGCCGCTGGCGGCGAGGTCGTCGATGGAGTCACGGATGGTGCGGGCTGCCCGTGGGTCGAGTCCGGAGGTGGGCTCGTCGAGGAACAGCACGTCCGGCTCGTGGAGCATGGCCTGGATGAACGCGGTCTTCTGGCGCATCCCCTTGGAGTACGTCTCGAGACGGGCGTCGGCATCGGCGGCGAGATCGACGCGGGCGAGCAGTGCAGCGATGCGCTCGCGAGTCCAGTCACGGGGGAGATCACGCAGCCCGGCGGCGTAGGCGAGCTGTTCGCGCCCCGTGAGTTCGTCGTGAAGCGGCGGCTCTTCGGGGAGGTAACCGATGTGCGCGAGCAGCGCGGCGCGGTTGCGGATGTCGACTCCGGCGACGGTTGCGGTGCCGTCGGTCGGCCGAGTGAGCCCGGTGAGCATCTGCATGGTGGTGGACTTCCCTGCACCGTTCGGTCCGAGAAAGCCATAGACAGAGCCATCGGGAACCGAGAGGTCGAGGCTGTCGACGGCGACGGTCTCGCCGTAGCGTTTCGTCAGGGCGTCAGTTGTGATCGAACGCATCTGTGGGAGGGCTACCGACCACGTGACCCGGCGGGCAAAAGAGTGTGGTGACCTAGCCGAGGAAGCTCACTTCGTCAGCGATCGTTCGACCGCCGTCAGATACCACGACCGTGGCAGCAGCCGGCGAAGGAACACGCGAAACTTGTTCGTCGACCCGGGGACGACGATCCGCTTGCCCGCCTGGAGCCCCTCATAGCCGGCCGCGGCGACCTCGGCGGCGGTCATCATGTCGGCCTCGGCGGCGCCCGAGGCCGCGTAGTTACCGCGGTCGAAGAAGCCGGTGGCCGTCTCTCCGGGACACAGCGCGGTCACGGTAATCCC
>CAYZJQ010000192.1:0-2162 GCA_964478805.1 uncultured Halobacteriales archaeon
TCACCGATGGCAACGGCGTCGTACGCGGCGGCCACGCGGCCGAGCAGGCGGCCGCCGTCGGCGAGTTCTACGACGGCAATCGTATACGGTGCCTCGTCGGCGAACGCCGGCGGCGCCGCGTGGACCGCTGTGTACGAGAAAATCGTCCCCATGCGCGACTGCGACTCGACGACGACGGCACGGCTGCCACAGGCGTAACAGGCTGGCCGTGGCGGCAACAACACCTGCCCGCAGTCCTCACACACCCCGCCGAGGAGGTCGCCGTCCGCGAGGGCGTCGAAAAACCCCGGCAGGGTCCGCGGGTCCGATGCGTCGAGGTCGGTCATAATGCCTCCGCCGTCGTGATCACGTGCCCGACGGTGACCGCGTCGGCGACACCCCCCTCGTTGAGCAGCAGCGCCGTCTCGGCCCCCTCAACGGCCCGGTCGCCCGCGGCGCCGGTGAGCTGTTCGTACGCCTCCAGCGCCTGCAGAAGGCCGGTCGCGCCGATAGGATGGCCGCGGGCCTTCAGCCCGCCGCTCGGGCTGAGTTGGACGTCTGTCCAGCCGTCGGCCCGCTCGGCCCGGGGTAACGGGCTTTGATACCCCGTGCCCGGCGGCGCGAAGCCGGCGGCCTCCGCGAGCAGCGCCTCACAGACGGTGAAGGCGTCGTGGACCTCCGCGATGTCGACGTCTCCAGCCGTGATTCCGGCCTCCTCGTAGGCGGTTTCGGCGGCGATGCGAGCACCTGCAATGTCGGTCATGTCCCGCTCGGCGACCGCGATATTGTTCGCCGAGGCGCCGCTGCCCGCGATGTGGACCTGCGGGCGGTCGAGTTCGGCGGCCAGATCGGCCGACGTCACGAGAACGACGGCAGCCCCGTCGCCAACGGGTGCACAATCATAAAGCTTCAGCGGTGGAGCGACGGGATTCGACTCCATCACCGTCGCGATATCGATCTCCGTGGGGAACTGCGCCCGCGGGTTACGGGCGGCGTTGGCGTGATTCTTGACCGCGATTTTCGCCAGGTCGCGTTCCGTCGCGTCGGTCTCGTGGAGATACCGCTGGGCGAGCAGAGCGTACTGGCTGGGGGCGGTGACGCCGGAGCGCTGTTCGATGGCGCGGTCGAACGCCGCCGACAGCGCATCCGTCGCGCCGCCGGTCCCTCCAGCGGTCATCTTCTCGACGCCACACGCAAGGACCGCGTCGTGCTCGCCGCTGCGGACGTCTTTCACCGCGTGGCGAAGCGCAAGCGCGCCCGCCGCGGCACACCCCTCGACGCGCTCAGCGGGGACGTGTCTGAGCCCGGCCCACTCGGCCAATAGCGTCCCGTGCATGATCTGGTGTTCGTAGCTCTCCGACTGGTTGCCGACGTAGACCGCCTCGACGAGGGCGGCCGGGTCGGGCAATCCCTCGAATGCCTCCGCGAGCGCGACCGAAAACAGGTCGCGCCCGGGGAGGTCCGTCCGGCCGAGCGGCGAGGCACCGACCGCTGCGATGACTGGGTCCGGCATGGCTATCAGTATCGGTCGCTACGCCGCGTGTTAGCTGTTCGCATTCACTGGCGACGCGAGACCACACGAGCGCGGCGGGCTGCCGCCGGCACGATGGCGTGTTCCCGCCGGTCTCAACACACGCAGCCGCGGCGGACCCGCACAACAGACGGTGCGAGAACATCGCCAGCCCGCTGCTGTCGGTGGGTGATAAGGTATTTGCGTAAGCGGCATGTAACTCTTGTATGTGTTCTCTTCCTTCCCTTAGGGGCAGGTATGCGTTTCGTCGCCAGGTCACCCGTCGCGCGGGGGCCGCGTGAACCCGAGCCGGGTCGACTCACTCGTCGACCTCAGCTACGGGCTGTTGATCGCGGTCTCGGTTGGGCTGATCGTCGTTGCCGGGAACGCCATCGGGCTGGCGTTCGGCTTCGGCGTGTTGATCGCGTACGTGCTCCACGTCGTCTGGAAGATGGCCCGGTTCGACCCGAACTGGATGACGACGGCGATGAAAGAGACCGTTGAGGAGACGGTCAGCGAAACGGTCGATGAGACCGTTGAGCAAACCGTCGATGAGACCGTCGAGAAAGCTGTCGGCGACACCGTCGAGCAAACCGTCGATCAGACCGTCGACAAGACAGTGGAAGCGAAGGTCGGCGAAACGGTCGAAGAAACCGTCAGCGACACCGTCGAA
>CAYZJQ010000192.1:2262-3386 GCA_964478805.1 uncultured Halobacteriales archaeon
CCGACGAGGAGGAGCCGACACCGGACACTGCGGAGTCGGCGGACCGATGACCAGTCTCCTGCTCGGCGTCGGCATCCTCGTCGCGATGTTCGTCGCCTACAACATCGGCGGCTCGACCACTGGACCAGCCTTTGGCCCGGCCGTCGGCGCCGACGCCATCTCGAAATCCGTCGCTGCGGGACTGATGGGCGTGTTCTTCTTCATCGGCGCGTGGACGCTGGGGCGCAACGTCGTGACGAAACTCGGCACCGAACTGGTCGTCGACACCGGTGTGTTCACGCTTGAGTCGTCCATCGCGGTGCTGTTCTTCATCGGCGTCGCGCTGCTGGTCGGCAACCTCTTTGGCGTGCCCGCGTCGACGTCAATGACCGCCGTGGGTGCCATCGCCGGGTTAGGACTGGCCGGTGGGGTCCTCGATCTCGCCGTGATGGGTCAGATCGTCATCTGGTGGGTCGTCTCCCCGATCATCGGCTTCTGGGTCTCGCTGGTCATCGGCCGCTACTTCTACGCGCGGCTGAACCGGCTAGTCGCCATCGAGCGCAGCACGGGCCCGTTATTAGACGTCGGCCGCGCCGGGCTCGTTCCGATCCCGCGACTCCACCAGACGACTAACCGTCGGGAGCTGGTCGGGACGGTCACGGTCGTCGCCATCGGCTGTTTGATGGCCTTCTCGTCGGGCACCTCGAACATCGCCAACGCGGTTGCGCCGCTGGTGGGCAGCGGCGAGTTGGCGATGAACCCAGCTATCGTTGTCGGCGGCATCGCCGTCGCTATCGGCGCGTTCACCATCGCCCGGCGCACCCTTGAGACGATGGGCAGCGATATCACGGAGCTGCCGCTGACGGCGGCCATCGTTGTCGCGACGGTCTCGTCGACGCTGGTAGTGTTCCTTTCGGCGCTGGGCATCCCCGCAAGCTTCGTCATCATCGCGACGATGTCGGTCGTCGGGCTGGGCTGGGGGCGGGCGACCCGGCCGATGACCGGTGCGGATATCGTCACCGGCGACGGCAGCGCGCCGATTCGGAAGGACGCGCTGGCGGCCGACGAGCCGGGAGAGTCGCTCCCGCCAATCGGGGCCGAAGACGCCGAAGACATCCCCAGCCCGGGCGCGCTATTCAATCCCG
>CAYZJQ010000193.1:0-429 GCA_964478805.1 uncultured Halobacteriales archaeon
AGTCGATTGCTCGGGGTTGAGGCTACTCGCGATCGTCTGGACTGTCTGGGTCTCAGTGCTGTCCTGTGCGCAGTCGACATACGCGTATGCCGCCGTGACCGACTCCTCGCTGGCGCTTACGACAAGTTGTCGAGAGACGTATTTCGCACAGAGTGACTTGCCGGTACCCGTCTTCCCGTAGATAATCACGTTACTCGGGGATTGGCCGAAGATACCGGGATTGACCACGTTGGCGAGTTGTGTGATCTCGTCGTCTCGGCCGACGATACGACCCTCGTCCGGCAGGTGGCTGATTTCGAGGAGCTCCTTGTTCTGGAAAATGGGATCCGTTCGAGCAAACAGGTCATCGGACTCAGGCATCAGACGAACACCGTATTTCCGGTGAACTCACTTACCGTTATCGCCACGCGCGCACACCACGTTTCCGGT
>CAYZJQ010000193.1:439-3331 GCA_964478805.1 uncultured Halobacteriales archaeon
TGAGCAGCCCAGTACCCGGCGGTTCGTCTGCCGACACGGCACGACGAACGTCGTACCTCTTGAGCAAGCGACTGCGTCGACGGACTTTACATCGGTACGATATTTAAATCTATGCCAGACGGCAACGAGGGCGCAGGCCGCCGTCAGTGGTTCGTCCTCTACTCACCGCCGAGAGCTTCTCTACCGCCTGGTATTGGGCGATACGCTAACTCGTGGGCTGCCGTGTGTCGCCATTCGTCGCTGTGTCGGTTCCCCCCTCCCCCTCCCCACCCCTCTGGTCCCCCCCCGTTTCACCGGAAACGTGGTGTGCGCGCGTGGCGAAATTATTTATTTACCTGCGGACGAAGCTCCAGCAGTTGCTACAGCTCGATACCTGTGATGCCCTGCCTGTGATCGCCTACATCGACAGCTCAGCGTTCGCTACTGAACGACCTGTCCGCGTGTCGGCGTTTTAGATGGCCTCGTAATGGTTGTTGCTGGCGGTTTGATATCCGTTCGTGCATCGCCGACTCGGAACCCGATGTCGCGGTGGTATCTTGACTTTGCACGTTCGATACGAACCTCAGTGCTTGCACGCGTATGATAGTCCGTCTCACTGGTAGCTATTCGCTCGTTCAACACTCGCGGCACTCGTCCCCATGGTGCTCACCGGCGGATCCCCTCCACAGCGGCGTGGCGTTCGCGAGCACCGGCGAGCCCGAGCGCGACCGTCGCGCGCTCCAAGCCCGTCGCGACCTCGCCGGCGGCCCGCCACTCCTCGCGCTCCGCGGCCGTTCGCGAGGCCGGCGCGTCGACGCGCTTGCCGAGGCCGTCTGCTCGGACCGTCCGGCACTCGGCGTCAGTCGCCACCGTCGCCCTCCTCTCGCCGCTTCCCGGCGAACGCGCGGAAGTGCGCGATGTCGCCGGTGTCGACCCACGCCGGGACCGGGCGCTCGCCCGTCTCGAACTGCACACGGGCCGCGTGCTTACACGCCTCGCCCTTCGCGACGCGATACTTCGCGTCCGAGCAGGTGCACGAACCGAGTACCGGGTCGACGATGTAGGAGGCGCCGGACTCGCCGGTGACGTGGAACAGCCCCGAGCGCTCGTCGGCGCGGGGCGCGAGCCGCGGCGGCAGGACGACCAGGTACTCGATCATGGCGCGAACCTCGCGCTCGGAGATGTCGCGGATCTTGGCGCCGGTGGTGTCGCCGTCGCCCTCGGCGTCGACGTCACCGGAGACAGCGCGGCTCACCGTGCCTCCCCCGTTCGGCGACGCTCTCGACGAGGCCGGCGAGCGGGTCGTCAACGTACCGGAGGTCGTTCCACCCGCGCTGCTCGTCGACGTAGGCCACCCACTCGGAGACGTCGCGCTCGCCGAGCGCCTCGGTGTGCTCAACGCTGTCGTGCCCGCGGACGTATACGGTCCGCGTCGTCGGGTCGATCTCGTGGACGCCGCCCTCGGCATCGAGGCTGATGAGCCCGCGTCGCACGTCGGTTCGGTCGGTCGTGTCGGCACGCTCTTGTGCCGGCGTCTGCGTATCTGACATGGGTTCTCGCTCCACGGGAAACCCGGTCCGCGCGTGGCAGCGCGCGGGCGTTCTCACGCCCCGGGGGGCCGGGCCTCCATGTCCATCTCTTAGTCGGGAAGTGGTAATCCTTTTCCTACCTGCGAAATGGATTTTGAGAGGGCGACCAACACGCACTTACGAGGAGGCTATTCATGGCCGAACAGATGCCTCGCGAGCGCGACGAGGAGAGCGGTAAATACACCGACGCCTACACCGACGACGCGTTCGTCGACGCACTCCGGGCACTCGACGGGCTCGCTGGGACAGCTGACGTCGCCGGCGAGGTAGGCTGCTCGAAACGCCACGCCCTCAATCGGCTGCGGGAGCTTGAGGAGGCTGGCCGCGTCCGGAGCACGAACGTCGGCCGGGCGCTGGCGTGGGAACTCATCGATCCCTCATGACCGACGACGACGCCGCCGTTCCCGACTCGGATCCGCACCACCTCGACCCTGCTGGCGACCTCGCGGACCTCGTCGAGTCCGGCGAGCTTGAGCTGTCGCTCACCGACGACGCCGACCGCGAGCAACTCCATGAGTTCATCAAGACCGTCGAGACGAGCGACGACCCCGTCGATCCCGGCGACGAGGCTATCATCCGGATCGCTCGCGAACTTCTCAGCGACGACGGTGACTGAGTCGTGTCGGGATCCGATCCCGACGAGCTCCATATCACCGACCTCTCAGCCGTCGAGGCGGAGAACTTCAACTACCGGAACACGCAGTTCTGACCGACGCGGACCACGTCTACGAGGCCGGGATCGACGACCGGCAGGCGGCCGTCCACCGTGACATCTGGCGCGTACGGAACGGCGACCTTCGGCGCGTCCTCGAGGACTCCACCGCTCTCGTGCTGAGTAACACCGTCGTGACCGAGGACAACGCGACCTCTCGATCGAAACTGTCGCAGAGGGCGGTAAATTGCCTCTGGAGCCGAAGGCGGTTCGCTTTGGTTGTTACTGCGGTAGAGCGGAGCGAGCGGACGTTGATCTGGCTCGATATGGACTCCAGTAACGGCCTACGTACTCACCTCGGCAACGACGGCGTCACCGTCGCCACGACTCGACGTGAGCCGTTTGAGACGCGACACCAGTTCGTCGGAGAACACGATTCGACGCTCGCCACGCCGCTCGACTACTTCGACGTCGTCACCACTGAGGTCGTCGAGGAACCGTATCACCCTGCTGACCGTCTGTGACCGACCGTCGCACTCTGTTCCCGCTCGGAGAACCGTGGCGATCTCCGATGATTTGATTGCCCGACCAGCGGGAACACGTCGAGTGTAGGACTCGACATCTTTCGCGACGAACCGCGCACGCCGTTGATTCGCAGTCAGTTCCGTCTCG
>CAYZJQ010000194.1:0-3228 GCA_964478805.1 uncultured Halobacteriales archaeon
CGGACGTTCTCGCCGGAGACCTTCTCGGCGTCGAAGTCATCGCCACCCCAGCCGGCATCGCGGGCATCACCTGTCGAGGTGTACTTCGCGTTACGGGTGGGCAGCCCCGACATCTCTTCGGTGGCGTTCATCAGCACGTTGGTCCCGTACAGCGAGAGACCACCCTCGTTAGGGGCCGTCACCTCGGACTCTTGGATCACCTGCATCGCCTGCTGGTGGCCCGTTTTGAACGTCTCCGGGTCCGCCGGCTTCTGCATCTTCGTGCGCGACTTCACGACCACGGCCTTGAGGTTCTTCGACCCCATGACCGTCCCTGTGCCGCCGCGCCCGGCTGCACGGTCGTCCTCGTTGATAATAGCGGCGTACTTCACGCCGTTCTCGCCAGCCTCGCCGATGGCCATTGTCGAGAGGTTCTTGCCGTACGCGCCCTCGTGGCGCTCCTCAAGGATATCCATCGTCTCGTGGAGTCCCTTCCCCCAGAGGTCAGAGGCGTCGTGCAACTCGACCTCGTTGTCCTCGACGACGGCATACACCGGCTTGTCGGCCGTCCCTTCGAACAGCAGGCCGTCGAAGCCGGCCCACTTCAGCCGCGCCGCCGACCAGCCGCCCATGTGGCTGTCCGTGACCGTGCCGGTGAGCGGCGATTTCGTGCAGACGGCGAGTCGGCCGGACATCGTCACCTGCGTGCCCGTGAGCGGGCCGTTCATGAACGCGAGCAGGTTGTCAGGCCCCATCGGGTCGACGTTCGGCCCTTGCTCGAAGACGTATTTCACGCCGAGCCCGCGGGCCCCGATGTACTTCTCCGCGTCCGCCTGTGCTACCCCCTCATATGCCACGTCGCCCGACGTCAGGTCAACGCGGGCCACGTGGTCGTGGAATCCTCCAAGGTCGGTCATGGTTATTGGTACACCTTATACTAGGACTGTGTGGTGGTATGTCTTGCCTCACCGACGTAACTATCGATGGTTACTCATTCAAAATAGCGACGTTGGCGGTTGCTCACCCGGTGTAGCCGGTCGCAGCCGCCGATGAACCGGCCGCAGCCGAAGACGGCGTTGTAACCGTCGTTGGGAACGCTCAACAGACGGGCGGCCAACCGACACCGGGCCGTGGGCGGCCTGCCAGGCGAAGGCGTACGGCCGGGTCGCGGGGATGCGGGCGTACTGGTGGTGGCGAACTGGCGGCTATTAGCGCGCTCGCCAGTGACGGAATCCCACGCCGTCGCGTCACCGCGGAAGTCTCCATCCAGAGCGAGCGGGCGATCCTCGGGCGACACCATCGACCGGTGGGGCTGGTCACCATGGTGGGCGCTACGGACCGAACCGCTCTTGCCCGGACCGCCACCAGCGACGGGCGTGTCTGGACGTCCAGTGCCACTCGTCGACCGCCGCCTGCGCGTTGGAGCGGCGCTGTTCGTGGCTGCGGTCGTCTTCGTCGCCAGCGTGATTACCCCGCCGGACACCGGTGCGCCAACCCGGCTGTTCGGCCTGCCGGTCGACAAGCTCCTCCATACGGTCGCGTACGCCGGCGTCGCCGGCGCCGTCGGCTACGCCGCGCTCGACGAGCGCGGGCTCGCGCCGCGGAGACTGGTCGCCGTGTTCCTCGTAGCAGCCGGTTACGGGTTCGGGATCGAACTCGTCCAAGCGCCGCTGGCCGCGCGGATGTTCGACCCGCTTGATGCCACAGCGAACGCGGTCGGGGCCGCGCTTGGGACGCTGCCGTATCGCTATCTCCGGGGGGTCCCGTGGCGGCGGTTACCGTCGCTCGTCGAAGCGGGCCAGCGCTGAGTCGGTGCCGGCGACGATGAGGTGGCCGCTGGCGTGGAGGTCGGTCCACTCGCGAAGGTCGACGCTCACCCGGCCGTCGCGGCGCTCGAGTGCGATCACGGTACAGCCGGTCCGCTCGCGGACGGCGACGTCGGCGGGCGGCCGATGGGGTCGTCGCCAGCGACTCCCGGAGTAGCGGGACGATCAGCGGGGAACGCGGTGAAGATGAGCAGCAGGCTCCCGGCCTGCATCCCGATGACGAGAACGTTTATCAACGGGTGCTCCCACGGCGCGTCCTGGCCGTAGCCGACGATGGTGAACGTCTGCATCACGACCTCAAGTGACTCGATGTCGACGGCGGCCGGCCCTCTGAGACGGACATCCCGACGGAGTAGAACAGCATAAAGGCGAAGATCAACCCGGCGAGCAGCACCAGGTAGCACCGTGCTAATCGGTAACTGTCCGCGCGACGCCGTGGGGCCCGGGGCCAGGTATATCCGGGGCTCGGCGCACAGCGGTCAGCCCGCGAGCCGGCGCTCGATGGCCGCACCAGCTCGCCACGCGAGCCCGACGAGGACGGCGGCGACCCCGCACAGGACGACCAGCAGGCCGCCGACCATCCAGCCGAAGGCGTTCGACGACACCGCGGCGAGGAAGCCAGCGACGCCGCCCAGTGCGAGCAGGCCGCCACCCTGGAGCAGGCGGCGCTGGCCGTGCGAGAACCCGAGCCCGTCGGCGCGGCCGAGCAGGGCGGGGAGCGCGACCCCGAGGCCGGCGCCTCCCAGCCCGAAGACGGCAAGCGTCCCCCACACGAGCAGCGCGGCGCCCGAGACGAACCCGGTCGCCGCGGCACCGCCGGGCGCGGTCGCAAGCGTGAGGCCGGCGAGCCCGGCGACGGCGAGCCCGCCGCCCACGAGAGACGCACGGACGACCAGGAGGGCGTAGCCGCCCAGGCGGGCGAACATCGAGTCGGTGTGGCGGGCGGGGCAGTAAAGTCCTTCCCGTCGCCGGCGCCGACCCGACACGGCTTTCCGGCCACGCAGGCAATACTCGGTAATGAGTAAGCCCAGCCCCGAGGTGTACGAAACCGGTCGGGGAATGGACGCCCACAACGCCGTAATGCGCGAAATCCGGTCGCGCAACGACGCGACGTACGACCCAACCGAGCCAACCCGGGTGTGGCTCGACGAGGACAACACCCCCGATGGCGTGCAGCAGTCGCTGACGATCATCCTCAACACGGGCGGATGTCGGTGGGCGCGCGCCGGCGGCTGTACGATGTGTGGCTACGTCGCCGAAAGCGTCGAGGGCGGCAGCGTCGCCCACGAGGCACTGATGGATCAGATCGAGATCTGCCTCGACCACGAGGCCAACAACGCCGACAAGCCGGCCGAGCTGATCAAGATCTACACCTCAGGCTCCTTCCTCGACGAGCGCGAGGTCGGCGCGGAAACCCGGCAGG
>CAYZJQ010000195.1:0-3218 GCA_964478805.1 uncultured Halobacteriales archaeon
GAAGCAGACACCGTCGAAAATTGGCTTCGAGCGTTCGCTTTCGCATGGAACCAGCTAATCTGAACACTACCAACGTCGCACTCGAGGACATGGGCTTCGAGACGTTCGGCTTTGCCGACGGTCGTGAGGACGCCTTCGAACCCGACGAGTCCGTCTGGTGGGGCCCCGAAGACGAGTTCGAGACGAACGAGCGCTTTGCAGAGGCTGGCGAGATCCAGGAGGGGCTCGGCGCGAGCGTCATGGGGCTCATCTACGTGAACCCAGAGGGCCCGGATGGCAAGCCCGACCCGGAGGCGTCGGCCAAGAACATCCGGCAGACGTTCGACCGGATGGCGATGAACGACGAGGAGACGCTCGCGCTCATCGCCGGGGCCACACATTCGGCAAGGTCCACGGTGCCGACGACCCCGACCGCCTCGGGCCCGAACCGGAAGCAGCGCCCATCGAGGCACAAGGGCTCGGCTGGGAGAGCGGCCACGAGTCCGGCAAGGGCGACGACACCATCACCAGCGGCATCGAGGGTCCCTGGACCTCCTCGCCCATCCAGTGGGACTTCGATTACCTAAAAAACCTCTTCGAGTACGAGTGGGAGCCCCACAAGGGGCCCGGCGGTGCGTGGCAATGGCGGCCAAAAGGCGCCGACGCGGAGGCCATCGAGAAGGCGCCGAACGCTCACGGCGAGGGTGAGCAGATGCCGATGATGCTCACTACGGACGTCGCGCTCATCCGCGACCCCGATTACCGGGAGGTCGCCGAGCGGTTCCGTGATAATCCGATGGAGCTCGTCGATGCCTTCGCGCGTGCCTGGTACAAACTCACCCACCGCGACATGGGTCCGCCATCGCGGTTCCTCGGGCCGGAGGTCCCTGATGAGGAGATGCTGTGGCAAGACCCGCTGCCGGAAGCCGACTACGCGTCTATCGACGCGGCCGACGCTGCAGAGCTCAAAGCGGCAATCCACGACACCGACCTGACCGTGCCCGACCTGGTCAAGACCGCATGGGCGTCGGCCGCGACGTTCCGTGGCAGCGACAAACGTGGCGGCGCCAACGGTGCCCGCGTCAGGCTGCGCCCCCAGCGTGACTGGGAAGTGAACGACCCAGAGACGTTGGCACGAGTCCTCGACACCCTCCGTGAAATCCGCGCGGAGTTCAACGACGGCCGCACGGACGACGTCCGCGTCTCGCTGGCTGATCTCATTGTGTTGGGCGGTAACGCCGCCGTTGAGCAGGCCGCCGCTGAAGCAGACTATGATGTTGAGGTGCCGTTCGAACCGGGCCGTGTCGACGCGAGCCAGGAGCAGACCGACGTCGAGTCGTTCGAGGCGCTTAAGTCGAAGGCCGACGGCTTCCGCAATTACCGTGCCGAAACGGCCGACGGGCCCGCCGAGGAGCTGCTCGTTGACAAGGCGGAGTTGCTGAACCTGACGCCCGCTGAGATGACCGTGCTCGTGGGCGGCATGCGCGTGCTGGACGCCAGCTACAACGGCTCCGAATTAGGGGTGTTTACGGACGCACCGGGAACGCTATCCAACGACTTCTTCGAGACCCTGCTCGATATGCGCTACGAGTGGGAGCCGACCGACGAGGAGAACGTCTACGTCGGGCGCGACCGCGAGACCGGCGAGATCGCGTGGCGCGGCAGCCGCGTCGATCTCATCTTCGGCTCGCACTCCCGGCTGCGCGCCATCGCAGAGGTATACGCCGCCGCGGACGGCGAGGAGCAGTTCGTCCACGACTTCGTCGACGCATGGCAGAAGGTCATGCAACTCGACCGCTCCGATCTCGCGTAACCACACAACAGACCCGGGATTCCGCGCGTCTGTGGCCGCCTGGTCAGGTCGAAGAGGAGAGCGTTCCCCTGCGACCGGCGGGCAGAACGGAATCCGGCGGCACCACTGTCTGTACGCACGCGATTGAGTGCCGGAAGGCGCCGACTATAGCGTGTATTCGTCGTCGGGGTCGGTGTCGGCGGCGGGGTCGATCTGGTCGTCGGTCGCCTGGGTGAACAGATCCTCGCCGGGCTGTTCGGCGGGTTCGTCACTGGTCTCGAACGCCGTCAAGCCAAGCGTTAAAAGCTCCTCAACGGCCTCATCGCGGTTGATGAATTCACCTTGCTCGACGAATCGATCAATTTCGGTATCAATGCGGTCCGGCAAGTCAACCTTGGTCTCGGACATAGCTGTGTTCTGGGCGTCACCCTTTTGAATGTACGTGCTGACTCGCTATGATTCGTCCTCGTCGCCACGCTTCCAGATGGCGGCGACCGACTCGCCTGTTGGCGGTGTGTGGCTCACGTCTTTCAGTTGTGCACGGGACTCTGATGATTCTTCCGTGGTCATGCCATCAATACACACGCTCCGTCTATTTGGTCTTTCCCTGAGACCAAGTGGAAGTCTTAATATAATATAACCCAAACAGTGGTCAGTCGCTGAGGCGACGAAAAGGTACAAGCATCGGAGGCTAAAATGCTATCCCAATAGACATGTGGGAGACTGCCGAACGTGGCCAAAGCGCCGTCGTCGGATATGCGATCCTACTCGGCTTAGTCATTACCGGCGCGCTTCTCGTGGTCGTGTTCGGGAGCCTCGCCATCGACGACCTCCAGGCATCGAGTGATTTAGAGTCGAATCAGTACACGATGCGGGAGGTCGACTCACGGCTGAGCCAGATCGCGGTGAGCCGTTCCGATGTGCAGACCCTTGAATTCGGCGAGGGGCCAGTAACGGTTTCGAACGAGTCACACATGAACGTCACAGTCAACCGGAACCCGGTCTGTCAGGTGCGGATTCCGATGGGCTCGCTCACCAGGGACGCGGACCGCGGGCAGGTAGCCTACGAAGGCGGAGGGGTGTGGGTCAAAGAGCGGAGTGGCGTCCGGATGGTTTCACCCCCGGATTTCCAATATCGAAACGGAACGATCGACTTCCCGATCACCCAGATCGACGGGTCAGTGAGCCGCGCAAGTGGTGGCCTGACCGCATCGTATAATGAGACGGCATCGCTCGAAACGCGCCAGGAGATTCGCAAGACGCTGCGTCGCTCTGCCTGTCGTCAGCCGACCAACGTAACTATCACTGTTCAAAGCGACTACTATCGGGCCTGGGGCCGGTTTCTCGAACAAAAAATCGGCGTGACACCGACCTACTTCGCGTCGAACAGCACAACTCGGGTGTTCCTCTCGCGAATCGGTGGGAGTGTGAATCCGACACTCGCTGG
>CAYZJQ010000196.1:0-3194 GCA_964478805.1 uncultured Halobacteriales archaeon
CCCAGCAGATCCTCGCCCACGAGTCCGGCGCGGCCGACACCATCGACCCGCTCGCGGGCTCGTACTACGTCGAGTCGCTCACCGACGACATCGAGCGGGAGGCGTTCGACATCATCGAGGAGGTCGACGAGCGCGGCGGGATGCGCGCGGCCGTCGAGTCCGGCTGGGTGCAGGGACAGATCCAGGACGTGGCCTTCGAGCGCCAGCGTGAGATCGAGACGGGCGAGCGCGTCATCGTCGGCGTCAACGAGTACCGCGTCGACGAGGAGCCCGAGGAGGACATTGAGGAGGTCTCCGAGGCGGAACAGCAGCGCCAGCGCGAGCGTGTCCAGAAGCTACGTGCCGAGCGTGACGACGAGGCCGTTGAGGCCGCACTCGCTGACCTCCGGGAAGCCTGTGAGACCGGCGAGAACGTAATGCCGTACATCGTGACGGCGGTGAAGGCGTACGCGACGACGGGCGAGATCGCCGACGCGATGCGCGACGTGTTCGGCGAGCACCGCGCCGGCATCTAAATCGCCTCACGGCGCAGACGCCACGCCACCGAAGCTCGGCACTAAGCGGTCGACAGCGACGAGCAGCAGGACCGCCGTGCCGACGACGACCGCCTCGACGGGTGTCGCGAGCAGCCCGAGGGCGACGATGAGCGTCGTAGCACACGCCGGCGGGTGTTCGACGCCGCCCGCTCGCATACCGACGCTCGTCACGCCGAGGGAGGTCACCGCGCTCGCCGCCAGGCGGAGACTACCGACGGAGAACGCCGGCGGCGGCTCGGTCACAACGAGTCCATCCGTGAGCGCGTGGTAGGCGACCAGCCCCCCGAGGAGCCCGACGAGGTGGCCGCCGACCACCCGCCGCGGGCGACTGGTCGCCGCCGCCGGGGTGACCGCGAGCGCGTACGCCGACGGACCCAAGCTCGGGAACAGGTAGGGATACCCCGTCGCGACCGCGACCACCCCGAGGACGGCCAGCAGACAGCAGGCCCGGGCCCCGGTCCGGAGAGAGTCGGCGACCGAGGCCCTGCGGTTCTCGGGCGCGAACGCGTCTCGCGCGGCCTTGCGGGGCGACACGGTGGGTCGTCGCAGTTCGAGCGACAAAACCGCCGCGATACCCTCCGACCGGGACGACTTTTACCGCGGGCCCGATGGAGCGCGTATGCGCTTTGACCACGCCGGCATCGCGACGACCAGCGCCGACGCGCTCGTCTTCCGCTTCCAGGACCTGCTCGGCTGTGAGATCGCCCACGAGGAGCTGTTCGACGGGATGCAGGTCGTCTTCCTCGAACTCGGCAACGGCTATCTCGAACTCCTCGAACCGACGGACGACGAGGGAACGATCGCCCGCTATCTCGAGGATCGCGACGGCGGTATCCACCATCTCGCGTTCGCGACCGACGACATCGACGCCGCACTCGAACGTGCCCGCGAGCACGGCGTCGACCTCGTCGACGAGGCACCCCGACAGGGCGCGTGGGGCCACGACGTAGCGTTCTGTCACCCGAAGTCGACGGGTGGCGTGCTTGTCGAGTTCGTCCAGCACTGAGCGGGAGCCAGGACACAGCGACGAGAGACACTTCCGTCGGCCCCGCTCCAGAGGCGACCGTCGAGAGCATCCGCCGAGCGACTCGCAGGAGCGGAGGAGGGCACTGCGGCAAGCGCGTGAACCGTATGATTCGCAAACCGTGCAAACGGCGTGGCGGCAGGGCCGCCAGGGGCTGTAAGCGGCTGTCGACCGCGACCGAACGGCGACGAAGTTGCCGTGAACGGACACAGAGAGCCGTGAGATGGGGTCACCAAACGGTTTAGAATCGGGGGGCCGGCACCCGTTACAGCAAAGACGTTCAGCCGAAGTTCTCGACCTTCGCGTCGTCGGGGTCGCCGTCGGCGGCCGCGATGGCCTCGACAGCGAGATCGACGAAGTCGCCGAACCCGTAGATATACACCTGTTGATCGGCGAATGACTCGGCGACGGCCTCGTGGACGGCCGCATCGTCGTCGAGAACGAACACTTGGGCCCCCGCGGTGGCGACGGCGGTGAGCCGCTCCTCGTGGACCGGCGCATCGTCGCGGTAGATGACGGTGACGGCGTTACCGTCCACGAGCGCAGCCTCGGCGATGCCAACGGCAGGGCCGATACCGGGACCACCGGCGAGCACCAGGTTCCGTGTCTCGCCCTCGTAGTAGTCGTTCCCGAAGGGACCGGTGACGGTGACGGCGTCGCCAGGCTGAAGACCGAGGAGGTACTCAGAGAATGGGCCGGCCTCGGCGGGGTCGTAGCCGACGGTGAGTTCGAACGTTCTGTCAGTGTCTGGCGAGGAAACGGTGTAGAAGCGAGCCTCCTGCTCGCCCTCAAGGACGGCAGAGAGTTTCACGAACTGGCCGGGACGGGCAGTGAAGCCGTCTGGGGTGGCGAGGTCGATAGCGACCGTGTCCGGGCCGACGGAGCGAACGTCCCGGACCGTGGTCTCGACAGGATCCATACCGATTACAGCCGCGGTACGGGAAAGGCACTTTCGGTCCTTCTCGCGGCGCTGCGGTCGCTCCGGGCCGCGCTCGTGGTTCGGGTAGCTATGCGGTCGAATCGCGTAACGCCTGCGTATCGAGCAGGATTCGAACGAGGGAGGCGGGTCGGACCCGTCTATTCAGAAGCCTTAACGTTCGCCGGGTGGAAGCGCGAGCTAGTATGCCAGAGGATCTCAACTGGGCCATCGGCGGCGAGGCCGGCGATGGGATCGACTCCACCGGGAAGATCTTCGCCCAGGCCCTCTCGCGTGCGGGACGACACGTCTTCACCTCGAAAGACTTCGCGTCCCGGATTCGCGGGGGGTACACCGCCTACAAGGTTCGCACGTCCGTCGATCGCGTCGAGAGCGTGGTCGACCGCCTCGACATCCTCATCGCGCTGACAGAGCGCACTGTCGAGGAGAACATGGACGAACTACACGAGGGATCAGTCATCATCTACGACGGCGAGCGGACGATGATGAAGGACTTCGAGGCGCCCGACGACATGATTGGGCTGGATGTGCCGTTGAAGCGGCTCGCCGAGGAGGCCGGCGGCGCGATTATGCGCAACGTCGTCGCGTTGGGCGCGGCATGTGAGGTGGCGGACTTCCCCATCGAGAACCTCGACGAGTCGCTGGAGAAGCGGTTTGGTGGCAAGGGTGAGGCCATCGTCGAGAACAACAAGGAGTC
>CAYZJQ010000197.1:0-3119 GCA_964478805.1 uncultured Halobacteriales archaeon
GTATTATGATCCGGCGGACGCCCAAACGCCGGGCGTCTACGCCGCGAACGGACGGCTCTACGGCCGCAACTACGGGCAGGTCGTCGCCGCGCTGCCGGTGTTGTACGCACTGCGCGGGCTCTCGCTTGTTGCCGCCCCAGGGCTGCTGCTTGCCGGTGCGTGGAGTCTCGCGATTGCAGAACTCGGTCGCCGCGCGAGTGGTATGCTCGATGACGGCCGGCTCGCCTGGCTGGGGCTCGGCCTCGCTGCCTTGGCGTTTCTCGCCAACACGGCGTTCGGGACGGCACTCGAACCACGGCTTTACCCGCTGGTTGCACTCCAGGTCGTCACGGTGGGTGCCGCGGCCGCCCTCGTCGCGACGGCCTATCGGCTCACAGTGCTGTTTCACAGTCACCGGGTTGGTGTTGCCGCTGCTGCAACCACGTTACTGGTCGGCCCGGTCGCGTTCTGGGCGACGATCCCCAAACGCCACGTCATTACGGGGTTTCTCGTCCTGCTCTGTGCGTTTTTGTTCGCACGAAGCCGTGTTCACGGCCGGCTCACGGACCGCGCGCTCGCGTACGTCCCGGTGGGGCTGACCGCATGGGTCTCCGCCCCAGAGGGGTTCCTCCTGCTGGCGGCGCTCGTACCGGTCGATATCGCGACCGCCCCGCGGCGTGACCCACGCGCGCTCGCGACAGTCGCGGTCGCCCTCGCCGTCGGACTCGTCCCGTTTTTCCTGACGAACCTCGCGATCTCGGGGAATCCTATGCTCCCGCCGCGACTGCTCACGTCCTATCGGTCGGGCGGGGTTACACTCGCCGTCGAGCCGACGGCCGCCCCGTCGAATCCGATGGCTGACCCGACAGCGACCCCAGCAACGGGTGGGCCCACGGGTGGTGGGGCAGCCGCAGACGCCGGTGGTAGCACCAGGGGTGGCGGTGGCGTCACCCTTCCAGCACCGACGGCCGTGTTCGCCGCGCTTGCCGGTGTTGTGACCGCCGCCACCGCGGCCGCTGTGAGCGCGGTTGAGACGGTCTACCACCAAGCCACCCGTGGCCTTGCGGCGCTTGCTCCGGAGCGCCTCTCGCACGTCTTTCTCCGAAGCGGGCGTATCCCCGGTGTCGATTACTCACAGACCGGTGGCGAGACCATCGAGCTGACGCTCGTGGAGTCGGCGCCGATCCTCGCTGCTCTCATCGCCGCTCCGGTCGCTGCACTCCGGGGTGGCGTTGGCCGGCGGCTACCCACTGGGTGGCCCTCGCTCCGCGACTGCTCGCCCGCTCGGGCGGTGGACCTGTTCGTCGTTGTGTTTACCGTGGTGTTCACACTGGTCCATCTCCCACGTCTGCCGCTGCATGCGACCGTCACGGTCCGGTATCTCACGCCGGTTGTCCCGCTGTTGGTGTACGGCGTCTTCCGGCTTGCGGCCGTACGAGCCGTCGTTACTGAACACGGCCGGACGGTCCTGCTGACGGCGACTGTGGCGGTCGTAGGTGGCGGCGTGGCGTGGGTCGCTGGCTTCGCCCTGCTCGCCCCGACCGTCGGCACCGCGATGCAGACCCACGCAGTCGTGAACCTCGCGACCGCCGTTCTCGTCGCCGGCTGGCTGGTGCTCGTCCCAGACAACCGACGAGTCGGTGCCGTCGCCCTCGGTCTCACAATCGCCGCGATGGCGCTGTTTCTCGTCGGGACCGGCTTCGAGTACTTCGCCGCCGATCGCCGATTCCTGCTGCCCGTTGCCCGCCTGATCGAGACTGCACTCCCGCTCATTCCAGCATCATGACCGACACTGACCCCGAGGGCGTGCTCACGCCCGATGAACTGACCCTGGACGACGACCGCCTGCAAGAACTCGCCGAGGACCGGTTTGTCATCTCGGTCGATGAGGCCGCAGCCGAACAGCCCGCGGCGGACGCCCCCGAAGCACCAGAGCCGTCCGACGCTGACGACCACCCCACCGCGGCCGAGCCAGCTGCCGTGGCTAACACGGCCGACGGGGACACTGACACATCGAGCCCCGACGCGAACGCCACCGCCCAGCTTCCAGCCCCGGCGACCCTGGACGGTGCGTTCGCGGTGGCCGTCGCCGCCGACCTCGACGGTGCCCACATCCGCGTTACCGAGGCGTCGAACGACGTGGCCGCGACGTTCGAGGCGCTCGTCACACGGTATGCCGAGGCCGTCGCCCCGGACGTGCCGACCGACGAGGCCGTGGCGGTACTCCTCAACAACGCCGACCTCGACGTGGAGGTGACGCCGCGGTGATTGACGATGACCCCGTGGTTCTCGTCGCCGAGGACGAGCCCGCGCTTGCAGCCCTGTATGCCCGCTGGCTCCGCGACTGGTGTCGTCCCCGGATCGTTCGCGATGGCGCCGCTGCGATCGAGACCTTCGACGCGAGCATCGATGTCGCGCTGCTCGACCGGCGGCTGCCGGGCCACTCCGGCGATGAGGTGCTTGAGCACATCCGCGAGCACACTCCCACCTGTCCGGTCGGCATGGTGACCGCGACCACCCCCGAGCTAGCGCTCATCGACCAGGGCGTCGACGCAGTGTTGACAACGCCTGTTCGCCGCGAGCCCGTCACCGACGTCATCTCGACGCTCGCTGCCCTACACGATGTCGACCCCGCGGTCCGACGCCACTCCCGGCTTTCTAGCTCGCTGATGGCCATCGAATCGAATCGCGCCCCCTCAGCACGCAGCGATGAGACGACATATCAGGCGTTGTGTACCGAGTTGGACGCACTCGAGACACAGCTTGAGGTCACGTTAGCTGACTGACGACAGTAGTTCCGCGTGCATGCGGTGGCGACACAATTGAAGCCACAGCCAGCCGCTATTCCCCGCTATGACGAATCGGCCGGCGGTCGGTCCCTCTCGTCGCGTCGCGTGCACTCAGGTGTTGTCGAACTCCGTGAGTGCCAGCTCAAAGAACAGCCCAAGCACCTGATGCTGGAGCATCGCGGCCTCAATCTGTCTGTACGTCTCCTCCGTATCGTCGATCCGGTACTCCTTGGTGCGAACGAGTTCTTGGGCTTCTAACAGCCCCGTCTCTTCGAGATCGTGCAGTTGTGGGTAGACCGTCCCGGGGCTCAACCGCGTGTCGAACACCGTCGCGAGGTCACCCATCAGCCC
>CAYZJQ010000198.1:0-2921 GCA_964478805.1 uncultured Halobacteriales archaeon
GGGACCCACGGCCGCGGCGGGCTCAACCGCCTGCTGCTCGGGAGCGTGGCCGAACGGGTCGTCCGCGCCAGCGAGGTGCCCGTCCTCACGGTCCGGGTCGGCGAGACGGAGTGATCAGACGAGGCGCCCGGCCGCTCGCTAGCCGAGTCCGTCGGCAGTTAAACCCCGTGCCCGGTCAATATTCCGCCGATGTTCACCCTCCGTGGGAAGGCCGTCGCCGTCACGACACTGCTCGGTATGGTCGTCCTGCTGTCGCTGTTCAACTGGTGGCTCGGCCTGTTGGCGTTCGCCGCCGCGATCCCGTTCGGCCTGAAGATCCTCCGCGCTTAACCCGGCCGCAGGTGTTCGCAGTCGCCGGCCGTAACGCGGACGGGACCATCGTCGGTTTCGACGACGAGCGTCCCAGGAAACTCGACGTCGACGGCGGTTCCCTCGATGGATCCCGAGGGCGTCTCGACACGGACCGCTCGCCCAAGCGTGAGCGCCCGGTCGCGCCACGCCGGCAGGACGGCCTCGGGGGTGGCGACGAGGTCGGTGACCCGGTTGACCACGGCCCCGAGGAAGGTCCGGCGCTCGACCGGGCCGGCCTCAGCAGCGATACTCGTCGCCGTCTCGGGGAGCGCGTCCGGGTCGGTGTTGGCGTTCACCCCGATCCCGACGACGAGCCACGAGACACGGTCGGCCTCACCTTCCATCTCGGTCAGGATTCCGGCGAGTTTGCGCGTCCCGTCGTCACGCGCGATGAGGACGTCGTTGGGCCACTTGATACCGGCGGCAACGCCCGCCTCGCGCGCGGCGTCCGCGACCGCGACCGCGGCCGCGAGCGTGAACACCGGCGCCTGAGTGGGGGGCACGTCCGGCCTGAGAAGGAGCGACGCGTAGATGCCGCCGTCGGGTGAGTCCCAGGCTCTGTCGAGCCGGCCACGCCCCCCCGTCTGGCGGCTGGCAACGACGAGCATCTCGTCGGCCCCGGCGACCGCCAACTCGCGGGCACGGGCGTTGGTCGACGCCAGTTCCGTATGGAACTCCACGTCAATGTCACCAAGTTCGTACGCGAGCGCGCCGGCGCCGTACTCCGGAACCGTCCGGAGGGCGTAGCCGTTCGGCCCGTCGACGATCTCGAACCCCTCCGCGCGGAGGGCCTCCACGTGGTTCCACACCGCGGCCCGCGAGACGCCGAGGGTATCGGCGAGGGCGGGGCCGGTCACGGGACCGTCGCGGAGCGCGGCGAGCACGCGCCGGCGCGTCTCTTGCATACTCGCAAGTCCACATCATTGGTCTTCAGTCCGGCGCTCGGTCGCCCCCGACGGCCACGGCGGGTCGATCTCGCCCGGGAGTCCCTCGTACCGGAACGAGATCCGGCCCTGGACCCGACCACGGGGGGTTTCGCCGTCGTACCGGAGGTCAAGCGAGGTGACAGCGCCGCGGGGATCAAGCGTAATCCGCACCGTCTCGACAGTCACGTTCCGGACGGTGGTGCCGCCGAGTGCCGGCACTGGGAGTCGTCTGACGGTCCCGTTCGATGCAGTGAGCCACGTCCCGTCCCCTCGTTGCTCGACTGAAAAGGCGAGCCCGCTGTACAGTGCCCGCAGCGTCGCTGTGAACGTCGTGTCGAGGGGGCGTACGGCACACGGGTCAACCGGAACGCCGCCAGCCATCACCACGGTCGGCGCCGGATCGGTGAAGCCAACGCCCGGGTCCGTCGTCGAGAGGTTCGCAGTAAACGACCGCGACAGCGCAACCGTCCCGTTGGCGTACCATTGGGTGAGCCGCGGGGGCGCAGGGCGCGGCTGATAGGCGCCAACGCTGTACTCACCGCACGCCGGACCGCTGCGTGCTAGCCCGGCGTACGCCGTCGTCGGCTCGCCGTTTTTGACGCGTCGCTCGCTGAACTGCACGGCATAGCGCGAGCCAGCGTAGGCGCCAGCGTGGACGCGGGTCAGTGCTGCGGCGTCGTCGACACCGGCCGTCGTCAGCCCGGGCGCGAGCCGCGCGGGCGTAGGTGTTGCGGTGTCAGTCGGCACTGGCGCGGGCGTCGCAGTATCGGTCGGCGTTCCGCCGGGAAGCACAGCGCTACAGCCGGCGAGCACGACACACACCACCAAGACGGCGACGAGCGGGCGCGACACGACAGCGCGGTACGGGCGCCGACGACAAAAGCCCGCCCCGGCTCAAAACGGGACGTCCGAGAGGTCCGGCCGCGGCGCCTCGTCGGTCGAGACCACCACGCGCGTCACTTCGGGAATCTCGCGAGGAAGCCGGAGTTCGATCGCACTCGCCGTCATCGGCGAGATCCCACAGCCAGTGCAGGCGCCGCCGAGCGCGAGGTACACCGTGCCGGTCGCCTCGTCGACGCCCTCAACGCCGTAGTTCCCGCCGTGGGCGGCGATCTGAGGGAAGTTCCGCGCGACGAATCGCTCGACGCGCTCGCGGAGGGTCCGTTCGGTTTCGGTGCGCATGCTCTTTGTTGGGGCCACACCAATATAGCCGGCGCGCTCACTCCTCGGCGGGCCGGACAAACACCGCGCCGAAGGCGGCCATCGCCAGGCCGACCGCGACGCCGGTGGTGATGCCCAGTCGGACATCGCCTGCCAGCGTCCCCAGCAGGCTCGCGACCGCGAACGCGGCAGTGAAGAAGACGCCCGCACGGGCCGGTATCGAGTCGAGCAGGGAGTTCACGGCCCACTGTGGGCGCGAGGCGACAAAAGCCGTCCGTTGGGGTGAGGTCCGCCCGTCCTGAAGAGGTGACTGCCGCTTGCGACGTGTCACCCAGCGTGAACGCGGCGGCGTCACACTCGGTCATGTACGTCGAAGGTCGCCAACGTCGTTGTGACCTCCTCCACGGCCTGAAGGCCGTGGCATCCGGCCACCGGATGACCGGCCTGCCGAAACAGACCGTTCCGGTTCCACCCCGCACTCAG
>CAYZJQ010000199.1:0-2855 GCA_964478805.1 uncultured Halobacteriales archaeon
CGACGATGACGACGTCGAACCCCTCTGAAGCGAGGCGGGCAGCGGCGTAACAGCCGCTCGTGCCGGCGCCGACGATGGCAACGTCGACGGCGTGTGTAGTCATTGCTCACTCTGGCCGTCGCGCGGTGATATATTTTTATACCGACAGGGGGCCGCACCGCCCGTTGCACCGGTGAAGAAGAGTTTAGTCGCGGGTGCACCTACCGCAGCTATGACCGAGTACACCGTCGAGTTCGTCGGAACCGGTGAGACGATCACGTGTTCCGACAAACAGACCATTCTCTCGCGGTGCATTGAGGAGGGCATCGCCCAAGAGTACTCCTGCCGTGTGGGGATGTGTCTGGCTTGCAGCGCTGAGATCGTAGAGGGCGAGGTTGAACAGACCGTCGCGACGAAACGCGGCTTTACTGAGGCGGAAGCGGACCGGTACGCGCTCACCTGCATGGCCCGGCCGCTCTCGGACCTGAAGCTCCACCGCGGCAAGTACCCGCCGAGTATCGAGGGCGACGCGACCGACGGCGCAGGCTCGGCGTTCGCGGACGACTGACCCGGCCCACGCGGCCGCCTCGCCGGCGGGGCGTCGGTCCCCCCAGCCGCCGGCCGGTCACCCGGTGCGACCCGGATACGTCTCCGCCCAAGGGGTCGTCCGCTCGAACGCCGCCGCAACCGCAAGCAGGGTCGGTTCCGTGTAGCGGTGGCCGACCACCTGCAGTCCCACCGGCAGGCCGTCGTCGGTGAGCCCGGCCGGCACCGAGACCACGGGGTGGCCGGTGAGGTTGAACACCCAGGGCAGCGACCAGTCGGTGAGCGTCCCGTTGGCGGGCTCACCGGCGATCTCCGTCGGATCGTGTTCCTCAAGCGGGAACGGCGGGACCGCAAGCGTCGGGCAGACCAGGGCGTCGTGGTCGCCGATCGCCGCCTCGATAGCGTCGTAGGCGGCCGTCCGCACCGTGTTCTGCGCGTTGTGCTCGACGGCGTCGTGGCCCTGTCCCATCGCGACGGTGGCCTGCAACGACGCGGCGACCTCACAGTCGTCGGCGGTCAGGTCGACGCCGTACTCCGCCTCGATTGTGCGGGCGAGCGTCGCGAACTTCGCCGTTGCCTGCAGCGAGAAGGCGTGGTTCAGATCTCCTTTCGGCGGCCCGCCGACCGACACCTCCTCGACGGTGGCGCCCGCGTCGGCGAGCGCAGCCACCGCGTCGCCGACAGCCCGCTCAACCGGCGCCTCGACGGTGAACCAGTCGAGGTCCGGGGAGTACGCGACCGACAGGTCCTCGCTCGGCCGGTCCGTGGCGCCCTGGTAGTCGGCTTCGTGTGCGGGGACGGCGAAGGGGTCGCGGTCGTCCGGCCCGGCGATCACATCGAGCATCAACGCGAGGTCCTCGACGGTCCGTGCCATCGGCCCGACAACGCCCGTTGGCGTGTGCGCGGAGAAGGCGTCGGGGCGTGAGCCGTCCGGGACGAGCCCGAACGACGGCTTCACCGAGGCGACGTGACAACACGACGCGGGAACGCGCAACGAGCCGCCCACGTCGGAGCCGGTGGCGAGCGTCGCGAGCCCGTCCGCCAGCGCGGCGGCCGACCCGCCCGACGAGCCGCCGGCGATACGATCCGGTGCGAACGGCGTCCCGGTCGCGCCCACGAGTTCGTTGTCCGTCCGGGGCTTGTGCCCGAACTCCGGCGTGTTCGTCTTCCCGAGCACGATGGCCCCGGCGGCCTCCAGCCGCTCGGTGATGATCGCGTCCTGTTCGGCGATGTGGTCGGCGAAGGGCTTCGCGCCGAACGTCGTCCGCACGCCAGCTTTGTGCGCGTAGAGGTCCTTCAGGGCGACTGGCACGCCAGCGAGCGGTCCTACGTCGTCGCCGCGGTCGAGCGCTCGCTCGATCTCGCGGGCCGCCTCACGAGCTGCCTCCTCGATAACCGTCACGTAGGCGTTCGTCTGGTCGTTGCGCTCGGCGATGCGCGCGAGCATCGCTTCGACTACCTCGACCGGCGAGACGGCTCCTGTGCGGACGTCCGCGGCGACCGCGGCCGCGCTCCGGTAGGTGTCCATGCCCCCCGTGTGTGACGGCCCCTCAAAGGGTTTCGGCCCGCGGATGCGCCGCCGGCCTGGCCGCCCGGCCCCGACTATCCCCCGAGCGCGTCGACCAGCTCGGCGAGCGTCGCCAGGTCGTACTGGCCCGGGGCCGTGGCGTCGGCCGGGTCGACCGGGGCGTAGCCGAGCCGCGAGCCGTAGACGGGCGCGACGGCACGGGTGTGCCGGCCGGCCTCGCCCATCCCCATCGTCGCGACCGTCGCGCCTTCGCTGGCCATCGCGTGGGTGACCGACAGCAGGCGGAGCGCGTCGTCGCGGGACTCGGTCGTGACGGCGAGTTTGCCCACGTCGCCCGCCGCGGCGGCCTGCGCGAGCAGGCGCGCGAGTTCGTCCCCCTGGGGAGTGGCTTCGAAGTCGTGGACGCTCGCGACCACGGCCGTGCCGTGATTACTTGCGTGCTCGACCGTTGGCTGGGCACCGTCTGCGATGGCTTGTACCTCCACGTCGACAGCGACGACGGCGTCGTGTTCAGCGGCCGTCTCGAGCGCGGCCAGGCGGCCCTCGTCGGCGGCCGCCCCGCCCTCCCACGTCGGCCGGTTCGTACAGAGCAGGGGGAGCTCCCCGTCGTAGTCCGCGAGCGCATCGAGCGGCGCGTCGGCCAGATCCATCCGGAACTCGACGAGATCGGCGTCCCCGCGGGCTGCGGCCTCGTCGCCGAGGTCGGCGGTCGAAGCGGCAAGTCGGAATGAGTCGAAGCCGAAACCGTCGTGCATACTCGCCCCACTCCACGCCGCGGCAAAAGTCCTCGCGCCTCGTGCCG
>CAYZJQ010000200.1:0-2805 GCA_964478805.1 uncultured Halobacteriales archaeon
CCGCCAGCGCGAGGTTCGGCTCCGGGCCGATGGTGGTTTCGCCCCAGCCGACGACCCCCGTGGCCGTCTCGACGCGGACGACCAGCCGGCGGATCTCCTCGAAGGTGGTGTAGCCGGCGACGTACGGGGCAACGCCGTAGGGCTCCTCCCGAGGGCGAATGTCGACTTCCACCGGCGTCGCCTCGACGCTCGTAATCTGCATACGCCACCTGTCTCGGGCGCTCGCTTCATTCTATCGCCGCCGAGGCTGTGGGCCCATCGACGCACCCCGCGTCGGCGTCACTCGGCGGTCGCGTGGACCTCTTCGACCAGCGCGGCCAGCGTCGCACAGAGGTGGTCGAACAGCTGCTGGCCCTTGGCTGCAGTGCCGAGCGTGGGGACGCCGACAGCGCCCGACGCCGAGTACGCCGTGAACGGCCGGTAGGCCGATACCGGTCCGCCCGCAAAGAGGTCGCGGCGTGCGCCGTCGTAGGGGGCCTCCATCAGGTCGCCTTCGGCGCGGTCCATCGCGACCATCTCGGGGTACAGATGCAGCATCAGCGACGTTTCGAACTCGCCGCCGTGGGCCATCCCGCCGATCTCGGAGTCGCGCACCTCGGCGGCGATCTCGGCAGCAAGCGCGAAGTAGGTGAGACTCACCACCTCGATGTCCGGGTGGGCGGCGCCGACCGAGGCGCTGACGGCGTCGACGAGCGCGGTGTTGCCGCCGTGGCCGTTCACGTACACCACCGCGTCGAAGCCGTGTTCGAGGGCGCTGGCGGCCACCTCCTCGAGCACCGTCGCCAGCGTCTCGCGGGCGACTGTGATCGTCCCACCGAACGGCATGTGGTGAGCCGAGAGGCCGGTCCACACCGGCGGGAGCACAAGCGCCGGCGCGTCGGCCGCCGTCGCGGCACCGTGGGCGACGGCATCCGCCAACAGCGTGTCCGTCGCGACCGGGAGATGGTAGCCGTGCTGTTCGAGACTGCCGACCGGGACGACCAGCACCGAGCCGGCCTGCTCTGCTATCTCGACGATCTCGCCGTATGGCCGGGTCGCCCACGCCGCCTCGCTAAAGCGCATGCCCGCCGATAGCGGAACGGCCGGCAAATAGCCACCGCCGGGGTGTGTGTCCGCGGCCGGCGCCCGCGGCCTGGCCGCCGGGGTGGGCGGTGGGGCTCGTCTCAGCGAACTTGGGCGACGACCTCGATTTCGACGCCGATGTCGACGGGGAACTTCCCGACCTCCACTGCTGTCCGTGCTGGGTACGGCTCGGTCATGTACTCCGTGTACGCCTCATTGATGGCGTCATAGTCGGCCATGTCGGCGATGTAGACGGTCGTCTTCACCACATCGTCCAGCGAACTGTCGCCCGCCTGGAGCACGGCCTCGAGGTTCGCCAGCGTCTGGGCCGTCTGGGCGGCGATGTCGCCGTCGATGACCTCGTCCGTGTCCGGGTCGAGCGGCCCCTGCCCGGAGGTGTAGATGGTGTCGCCGTCGCGGATTGCCTGGGAGTACGGGCCAAGACTGTCCGGTGCCGCGTCTGTGGTAATCTGGTGCATGCGGATTGGTTCCCTCCCGTCGCTGAAACCCGTTCCGGTGAGAGTGACGTAGGGAGGCTCCATCGAGACGGGGAGATGGCCTGGATGCGGGCTATTACGGCGCAAGCCCGCGGGTGCATTCAATACCCCCGTCGTTTCAAGCCGTCCCTCCGCGAGGCGACGACATGGCTGCGAGTGCAGACCTCTCGACGGCGACGACCGAGACGATCGATTCGTTCATGACTGAGTGGCTCAGCGACGACCGCATCCCGGGAGCGAGCCTTGCGGTCGTCGACGGCGACGAGCTCGCGTATTCGGCCGGCTACGGCGCCCGCGAACTCGCGAGGAACACCCCTGCGACGCCGCGGACGCTGTACGGCGTCGGCTCCTGCTCGAAGTCGTTTGCCGCCCTCGCAGTCATGCAGTTGGCCGCCGCCGGCGAGCTGGCAGTCGATGACGCTGTCGACGACTACCTCCCACATCTCGAAGGGGTGCCCGGCGACTCGGTGGCGATCCACGAGCTCCTGACCCACTCGTCGGGGATGCCCAGCGACGGCAGTCTGAGCGTGTTGATCCGCCGGCTCACCGGCGTCGACGACATTGAGGTGCCTGTCAGCGGCGCCAACGACTTCCGCCGGCACGTCACCGGGTCGGTTGCCGAGCGACGGTCTGATGAGGAGCAGTTCTTCTACTACAATGCCGGCTACACGCTGTTGGGGCTGGTCGTCGAAGCCGTCAGTGGCGCCGACTACGCCGACTACGTCCGCGAGCACATCCTCGGCCCACTGGGGATGGATCGGTCGGGCTTTTCACGGGCAGGCTTCGAGGCCGCGGCCGACCGGATGGTGCCGTACTACCGTGCGGACGGCGAGACCGTTGCCGGCGAGCTCGCTTTCGACGAATCGCTGCACGCGCCGGGTGGACTGTACAGTTCCGTCGAGGAACTAGCTACCTACCTCACGGTGATGATGCACGGCGGTCAGTTGGGCGACACTGACCTCGTCGCCACCGAGCAGGTCGCCTGGATGCACGAACCGCACGCGACGCGCGGGGCGCTGCTCGACGGCACTGCCCGCCAATACGGCTACGGGTGGGGCCTCCGCTCGTATCTCGACGACCGCCTCGTCAGCCACGGTGGGATGATGGGGACCACGACCGCCGCGATGGGCTTTCTCGAGGACGCTGAGATGGGGGTCACCATCGACGGCTTCTACGACGACGTGCGGCCGGTCGGTGCCCCGGATCGTAAAGCGCTCGCGACGATGCCGTTCGACGCCGATTCGGT
>CAYZJQ010000201.1:0-2745 GCA_964478805.1 uncultured Halobacteriales archaeon
CACGTCCCGCTCGTCGTCCGGCCGCCAGGCGGCGCCGCCGGCCGCCGGGTCACCGAGCCCGTCTCGCTGGCGGCATTTCCGGAGGCGGTGGCGCGAGCGCAGGTCGGCAAACCGGCGTCGTTTCGGACCGACCGACCCGTGGTGGCCGCGAAACAGCCGATCACGGGCGACCTTCGCGCCCAGTTCGAGCGGGCCTGTAATGACCCCGAGCCGCTGTTTGCCCCGAGTCGTGCGGTCTATGATGCCACCGCGACGGGCGTTCGCAAGACCTACGTGTGGGGTGAGGCGGTCGGCACGCTCGCATGTCCGGCGGCCGGCCAGACCCACGACGGCCGGCTCCAGGCGGTCCCGTCGCCTGCGGCGGCCCGTGGCCGCCTCACCGAGGCGTTCGCGGCGACCCCGCCGGTGTCGGTGCGCTGCGACCGCACGACTGCCGCCGATATGGAGGAGACGAAAGCCCAGTTGCAGGCGCTCGGCTACTTTTAAAACCGTGCGGAATGCATCACACGGAAAGGGCTCCTGGTCGGGCGCCCCCGCGACCGGGTGGATCTCCGCCGGCCGGCCGTTGTCCGGCCCACACACCACCGGGTCGCACACCTGCTTGGAGTGGTGGGTGGGTTCACATGGGTGGCCAATGAACCACCGGGCTGAACCGATTACTCAATCGTCAACGTACGGCCACAGAGCGGGCGCTCGAAGATGGGCAGTCGCGTGCGCGTGTCCCCGACCCCGCCTCGCCGTGGTCGCACTGCGGTGGGTCCACTGTTGGCTACTGAATGGGCGAAGCCGATGATTCCGCGGTGGCGGCTGACGCGCAATCGGTATGCCCGGGCCGTCTACGAAACGCTTCAGCGGTGTGGTGTCACCGCGACTCGGATGGACGAGTATGCCACCCCCGTGTCGGCCGTGCCCGCCCCGGAGGCCACCGATACCACTGTCACCATCGAAACCGGTCCTGTTGAAGCGTTTCTCCAGCAGGGCTACGACCTGGACTTCTCGCTGCCGGTCGACCCGTATCCTGACGAGTACGCCGCCGTCGCGGTCGCCGACGGCCAGGCGGTCGGGCGGGCGCTGGTCAGTACAGGGCAGACGCCCTACATCGCCCCGCTGGAGCGCCCCTGTTCGTTCCCAGGCGGGTACGTCCGGCGCGTGTTCGTGGCCCCCGCCGTCCGCAATCAGGGGGTGGCCGGCGCGTTGCTCCGCGCGGTCGTCGCTACGGCACGGACGGCGCTTGGGGTCGACCGGGTGCACGCGCTGATCGCCGTCGATAATCGCCCCTCGCAGTGGCTGTTCGAGGGCCAGGGGTTCACCCGTGTTCGCGTCCACGAGTACGCTCGGCTCGGCCCGTTCGACACGTACCGGACCCGACCAGTGGGGTGACCTCCCCAGCCGTCCTGACCGGTCCCCTGGTCACTGCTGGTATATAGTATTGAATGTAGTATAGAGATAATCGCCTAGATTTATATTTGAGGGCCGAAAAGCGGCCGGTAGCGACAATGCCAGACGTCCCACACGCGCTTCGGGGGTTGAAACGCCAGGTGACGGCGCGAAACGGCTGGGCACGGTCCGACGACCGCACGAACGTGTTGCAGGCGCTCACCGGGGCTGATTACCTGAGCCTCGCTGCGCTGTTGATCGCGTGGGTCGCGGCGCTGCTGGTACTCTCGGGCGAGCCCAACCTCGCGATCCTCACCATGTTCGGCGCGTTCGGCTTCGACAAACTCGACGGCTGGTGGGCCCGCCGTCAGGGGCTCGCCTCGCAGTTCGGCCGCCAGATCGACTCGTTTATCGATATTTTCGCCTATCTCGTCACCGGAGCGCTGCTGTTTCACGTCGAGTTGGCCCCCAACGACCTCGTCAGCGCCGTCATCGGGTTCGTCATCCTCGCGTTCGGCGGCCTCCGGCTGGTCAGACACAACGCCGAAGGCTTCGACGCACAGGACGGCATCAGCTACTACCATGGAACGACGGTCGTCCACACCAACGCGGTGGTGCTTGTCAACTACGCGCTGGTCGCAACGGTGTCGTGGTGGAACGGCTGGCTCGCGGCGCTGTCGGTGCTCGTGGCCGCGCCGCTGATGATCTCGGCGTACCGAGCGCCCAAGACCGTCGGCGCCCATATCATGCTCGGCGTGGCGATGACGGCTCTCGCTGCGGTGTGTTTCGGCCTTGAGCTCGGCTATCTATGACTGCCGCCACCGGCGGCCGGCAGCCGCTCCGTATCGACTGTCACGTCCACACGGCTGCCTCCTTCGACTCGACGGCACCGATCGATGCGGTGCTCGAAGCGGCCGTCGCAAGCAGGCTTGATGGGTTGGTCATCACCGATCACGACCGCATCGACGCCGCCCTCGATGCCCGAGCCCGCGCGCCTGCGGCCGAACTGGTCGTGCTCCCGGGCGTTGAGGTATCGACCGCCGACGGCCACCTGCTTGCCATCGGCGTCACCGACCGCCCCCGCGCCGGCCGGTCGCTCACGGCCACCGTCGCGGCGGTCCGCGAGCAAGGCGGTATCGCGGTTGTCCCGCACCCGTTCCAGCGGTCGCGCCACGGCGCTGCCGCCGCGGCGATCGACGACTGCGACGGCGTCGAGACGTTCAACGCCCACACCGTCACCGGCGTGCGCAACTGGCAGGCCGCCCGCTTTGCCGGGCGCGCCGGCTATCCCCGCTTTGGGGGCAGTGACGCCCACACGCCGGCGATGATCGGTGCCGGTTACACAGTGGTCGAGGCGACGGCCCCGAC
>CAYZJQ010000202.1:0-2623 GCA_964478805.1 uncultured Halobacteriales archaeon
CGTTCATCCCGCCGACGGAGCCGCCGACGACGGCATGGAGGTTCGGGACACCGAGCTCGTCGAGCAGGCGGCGCTGGGCGCGGGTCCAGTCACCCACCGTGACGGCGGGGAACCGGGTCCCCCACGGCTCGCCGTCGGGGGCCGCGCTCGGTGGCCCCGAGGAGCCGTAACACGACCCCGGGACGTTCGCACAGACGACGTAGTACTCGTTGGTGTCGATCGCCTTCCCCGGACCGACGATGTCGTCCCACCACGCGGCGGCCTGCCCCGCCGTCCCCACGTCGTCGCGCCGGCGACGACCGGCGACGTGCTGAGAGCCGGTGAGCGCGTGACAGACGAGCACAGCGTTGTCCCCGGTGAACTCGCCGTACTCCTCGTAGGCGAGCTTGAGGTCCGGCACCGCCTCCCCACAGTCGAAGCTGAACTCCCCGAGCGAGACCGTCGGGCTCACGTCCGGATCGCCTCGTCGAGGTCCGCGACGATATCCGGGGCGTCCTCGACCCCGACGGAGAGGCGCACGAGATCGGGCGTGACGCCGGAGGCGCGCTGTTCTTCGGGCGACAGCTGCGCGTGGGTCGTCGATGCGGGGTGGATGACGAGCGTGCGTGCGTCGCCGACGTTCGCGAGGAACGTCGCTACTTCCACCGACTCACAGACCCGCTTGCCCGCCTCGTAGCCACCTTCGAGGCCGAAGGTAACCATCCCCCCGAACCCACCGCCTGAGGCCGCGGCCGCCGAGTCCTCGCTCGTGGAACTCGGGGGACCGTCGAGGTACTCGGTGGCGTTCGCGTGCGTCTCATGGGTCTCGAGTCCGGGGTAGGTGACCCACGCGACCTCGGGGTGGTCAGCGAGGTACTCGGCGACCCGTTGGGCGTTTTCACAATGACGTTCCATCCGCAGCGGGAGCGTCTCGAGCCCCTGGAGCGTGACCCACGCGTCGAACGGGCTCTGCTGATTGCCGAGGTCACGCAGGCCACGGGCCAGCGCGGCGTACGCGAACGCGGCCTCACCGAACCGCTCGGCGAAGTTGACGCCGTGGTAGGCAGGGTTGTCCTGCGCGATCTCGGGGAACTTCTCGGCGTGGTCGCTCCACGGGAAGGTCCCGCCGTCAACGAGGATACCCCCGACGGTGGTGCCGGAGCCGTGAATCCACTTGGTCGTCGACTCCCAAACGAGGTCGGCCCCGTGCTCAATGGGGCGACACAGCGCCGGCGTCGCGAACGTGTTGTCCACGAACAACGGGACCCCCTGGTCGTGTGCGATGTCGGCGAGTCGCTCGAAGTCGGGCGTCACGAGCGCCGGGTTGCCGATCGTCTCACAGTGGACGTACGCGGTGTCCTCGTCGATGGCTTCCTCGTAGGCCTCGTAGTCGAGTGTGTCGACGAACCGCGTCTCGACGCCGCGGCGCTCGACGGTGTGGGTGAGGTAGGTGTAGGTGCCGCCATACAGCGACGACGCGGAGACGATGTTGTCGCCCGCAGCGGCGAGCATGAACGTCGCGAGGTCGAAGGAGGCCATCCCGGAGGCGGTGGCGCGCGCGCCGACGCCGCCCTCGAGGGTCGCGAGCCGCTTCTCGAGGGTCGCGTTCGTCGGGTTCATTAGCCGCGAGTAGATGTTACCCGGCTCTTCGAGCGCGAACAGTCGCGCGGCGTGGTCGGCGTCCTCGAACTCGTAGGAGGTGGTCTGGTAGATGGGCGGTGCGCGGGCGCCGGTCGTCGGGTCCGGCTCCTGTCCGGCGTGGAGCGCGTCGGTGAACGGGTCGGGACTCTCGTCGTCCATACGGCATCGACGACGCCCGTCGTGTTAAACGGGGCCGCCGGCGGCGACGGTTGCCCCCATCCCGGACACGGACTTACCGCGAGAAGAGACTGGTGTGGACGGGCGCGAAGTCGCCGCCGTCGTCCTCATGCTCGACGGTATCGGAGACCGCCCGCCCGCGGACGCCGTCGGCGAGGAAGTCGCCCAAGGGCGGGCCAACGTGCTCCGGCTCGACAAGAAAGGCGTCGTGGCCGTGGTCGGAGTCGACGACGTGGTGAGCGACGCGGGTGTCTGTCGCGCGGAGCGCTTCGGCCAGCGCCTCCCCCTGCCCGGTGGTGAAGTGCCAGTCGCCAGTAAACGACAGCACTAACGCCTCGCCGTCGAACGCGGCGAGTGCCTCCGCGTCCGAGTCGTAGCCGGCCGCGAGGTCGTAGTTGTCCATCGCGCGCGTCAGGTAGAGGTATGAGTTGGCATCGAACCGCTCGGCAAACCGTTCGCCGTTGTAGTCGAGATACGACTCCACCTCGCGGTAGGGAAAGAAGCCGGCAGCGGGGTCGAGGTCGAACGCCTCACGGGCGGCGTCCATGCCGGCCGACCGACGGCCGAACTTCTTCTCCATCGACGACTTCGAGAGGTACATGGTGTGGCCGATCTGTCGGGCCAGCGCGAGCCCCTGCACCGGTCCCTCGCCCGGGCTCCCACCGGGCGAGTCGTCGCCGTCGGCAGCGTAGTAATCCCCACCGTTCCAGTCGGGATCGGTCGTGATGGCGCGGCGGGCGATGGCCTCGAGGGCGAGACACTGCGCGTCGAGGCGTGCGCCCGCGGCGATGGGGACGATCCGGTCTACGTGGTCAGGGTGCTGTTT
>CAYZJQ010000203.1:0-2566 GCA_964478805.1 uncultured Halobacteriales archaeon
ATGTTCCGTACCGGCTCGCCACACTCTGCACACTCGCCGGGGTGGCGGTCAGCGACGACGCGCTCCCCACAGCCGCGACATTCGTATGTCCCTCGTTCGCGGCTCGTGAACACCGCTGCGAACACCCCCGCCGCTGTTACTGTATCGCCATCTACGTCGGTGGCTGCCGTCGCGACTATGTCCGTTGTCGTGACGATTCCCACAACCGCCCCATTCGCGGTCACCGGGAGCCGCTTTACACCGTGGTGGTCCATCGCGTCAACGGCCGCCTGGATCGGCGCGTCGGCGTCAACCGTCACCGGGTCCTGTGTCATCACTGCGGTCACGGGCGTCGCTCCGGGGTCGTAACTGTCGCGCAACGCCGTCACGAGGTCGGTTTTCGTGAGAATCCCTGGGCGGTCGCTGTCGATTACCACCGAGCCGATTCCCGCCGTCAACAACACATCGGCTGCTTCGTGCAGCGTACACGAGGAGTCGACCATTCGCACCGGCGCCGACATCACCGACCGGACTCTCGCGTCACCATCTATCATGTGGTTTGTTATTGTGATACACGGGCTTAGTCCTGCTGTCCCCCCCTGTCCCGTTCCGACTCCGGCTCCTGCGGCCGGCAACCGATCAGGCCAGCAACCAGTCTGCTCCGGCCGGCCGGGCGCCCGCGTCCGTGGTGCTCAATCCTCGCGCCGTCGACGGCACTGTCGGTTGAGGCGCTGGGAACGCTGTCGGGGCCACCACGTCTCGGTCAGTCGGTCGGCTTCTGCGTCTGTTCGGGGTGGTCGGCGACGAAGACGGTTGTATGGGAGTCGACGTCCTCGGTCACCCACGCGTTCGCACCGATGGAGACGTGGTCGCCGATCTCGACCGGCCCGAGGACGTTGCTCCCCGCGCCGACGACGACGTGGTCGCCCAGGTCCGGGTGGCGCTTGTACCCCTTCCGAAGGGCGTGCTCGTCGCCCTCCTGTTCCTCGAAATGGAGCGCTCCGAGCGTGACGTTCTGGTAGATCCGCGCCCAGTCGCCGATGGTCGCCGTCTCGCCGATCACCACGCCCGTCCCGTGGTCGATGAAGAAGTGATCGCCGACCGTCGCGCCCGGGTGGATGTCGATGCCCGTCTCCGACTTGGCGTACTCGGCGAGTTCGCGGGCGTACTCCGGGTGGCCCGCCGCGTACAGCTCGTGGGCGACCCGATGGACGACGGTCGCCTGAAATCCCGGATACGACCGGATGATCTCACAGTAGCTCTTCGCCGCCGGGTCGCCCTTGTAGGCCGCCTCGGCGTCGCGCTTCAGCCGCTCGCGGATTCCCGGAAGCGCGTCGAGCAGGTCGTCGACGACGCCCGCGAGCGCCCCGGGGGCCTCATCCCCGTAGGCCGTCACGCCCGCGTAGACACACTGCCCGAGATCCGTCAGCCGCTCGCGGACTGCGGCCGGATCGTCGACCAAGTCGGTCGCGTTCCAACACCGCGGGAACAGCAGCGACTTCAACAGCGTCGGCTCGTCGCGAAGGTGATCGCGGCGCGGATACCGTCGGTCGTCGTCCGTCGGGAACGGCGACGCGTCGGCGTCGTACGCGGCCACGAGCGCCTCGGCAGTCTCGCCCTCGTACTCGTAGTCGTCGGTCACTCTCGGAGCGGTGGGCGCCCGCCGGCAAAAGCCGTTCGACGGCCGATGTGGTGGTCTACTCACAGGGAGTAGTCGCCGGTGACGGAGGGGTGTCGGGGCTACTATCACATTACGCGACTCGACTTGCAGCCGTCCGACCGGTCCCTCAATGGTGGCTCGCGGCTCCGAGTCGCCTGCCGTCCGATGGTGGAAGGAGTCGCCGACTGCCGTACCGCTGCCTGCGGTCCCGGTCACGAACACGTATTATGCCGGCCCGTGCCTCCTCGGGAGCTCGCTCGTGTCGTGCTACGGGGCGCTTGCGGGGTGGCTCTCTACTCCTCAGGCCGCCACCGCCCCCCGATTGCGTCCCGGGGATAATCCTGGTACGTTCCGTCGAGAAACGTCGTGACGCGGCCGTCTTCCTCGCTGAGCGTCACCACCCACAGTACCTCCTCGCGAATCGACGTCTCCAGCGCGCTCATGTGTTTGGCACCCATCCAGTCGGCGTAGGTGATGTCGCCGACTTGACGGATGTAGTCCCGGCTGGGGCTGCGCACCCGCACCATCTGCTCTTGAATCGTACCGTCGCCGGTGACGATGATTGCCCCGTCGCGGCTGAACGCCACGTCACGGGCAACCTCAGTGAACCCCGTTGGCGACTCCGTGACGACCTGACACCGCTCGACCGGCCACCGGTTGTCCCCCATCGCGTCGGTATAGCTCTCGAAGTTCAGCTCCGCAACGATCAACAGGTAGAGACTCGGGCCACTGACGTGCGGTTCTCCCCACTGGTCGAACTCCATGCTCAGCGTCTCAGCTGTATACCGAATCTGATCCATCAGCTCTTGGCTGGTCGCGTACCGTCTCAGCACCCGATCAAGCTCATCCATGCTAACATGCAACATTGTGAGCGAGCGGATTAAATACACTCCCAATACCGTGGTCGACAGTGGCTGCACGGCACTG